>DATNQK010000401.1:0-9644 GCA_036704065.1 Stenomitos sp. | reverse complement strand
ATTTTAGAGGCTAATACTCTTGACCTAGAAACTACGCGTGATTTAGCCATTTCTAACCTTGGATTGCAGTGGCTCAAACTGAATCCTGAACGACTAACGGCTGTACGGCAGTTTATTGAGCTACTCATCGGTTTGCCTGACCCACTTCAAGTACGCAGCGGTACGGTAGCCAATGCGGTGTATAGCTGGAATGGGGTTCGCGTCATGCCCCAAGGGGTGGTGTGTGGTCTTTATGAATTTTTGCCTGAGTTTCCGGCACTGTTGGCCAGCCTTTGTTTAAAAACTGGAAATAGTGTGCTGATCCGCAGTGGTGCAGAAACCAGCCATACTCATCAATTGGTCTCTGGTCTGATCCAGAGTGCGATTCAAAAAGCAAAACTAGACCCCCGTTGTTTCTTCAGCATTCCTGGCGATCGCGTGATCTCTGCCAAAGACTTGATTGCAGCATCTTTGCCCATCGACCTGATCATTCCCTATGGTCGGCCTAGCTTTATCCAAGACATTGTTAGCCAGAGTGAAACATCAACCATTGCCCCGGTTTTAGGGAATTGTTACTTGTTTTGGCCCTCCTCAGGCAGCAGCGATTTGGTGCGAACCATCATCCTCGATAGTCATATGGGCAACCCCGATGCTGTGAATGCCATTGAGAAGGTATTAATTACGCCCAATACGAATGTGTCGCTGCTCAATGTGGTGTTTAACTATCTGCGCGAGAAGGGGTTTACCTTAAAGGGAGATGCAACACTTCTGGCGGATTTTCCAGATCTGCAGCCCACCGCCGAAGAAGAATGGTCAAAGCCATATCTCAGCAAGACCGTTGCCTTCAAGATGGTGCATTCTATTTCTGAGGGGATTCAGTGGATTAACCACCATAGCAGTGGCCAAGCCGATGGATTAGTCACTGATTCCTACCGCGAAAGTCAACAGTTTGTGTTGGGAATTAACTGCGCAATGGCTTTTATCAATGCCTCGCCTCGCTTTTCTCGTTTGACGAGTGGTGCGATGGGCAATGTGGCCCTGGGGATGACCGGGCGAGGGGCGCTATATCAAGGTGCGATTGGCGTGGAAATGCTGCTGCGACGTAGTCAAGTGATGCACGGCGTGGGTGCGGTTCCTGGCTCTTAGTTTGGTTCGGACTTCTGAGACGGATGGGTTGCAGTCGATGTGGAGCGACGACGACGGCAGCGTTCTGAACAATATTTCACGTCATCCCAACAATCGGCCCATTTTTTGCGCCACACAAAGGGGCGATCGCACACGGGACAGTGTTTGGTTGGCAAATCAGATTTTGCTCGATGACGCGTCATTGGTCCTCAGAAATTACGATTAATCGGTCGCTTGCTCTTTCTATGCGATGGCGTGTGATGTAAAGGCATCGCTCAAGGGCCAAAAGCACAAACAGGCCTTCTTTATTCTAAAAACATGGGCCCTTTGCAACCACTTTGGCTACAGGCCTGCTGAGGGTCTGTACAGTATGATCTCAACAGTGACGGCTTTATATTTCTTTACCTTTTTGTCTTATGAACCCTATCTCAACTGAAACTTTAACGGATGCTTTGCAGTGGCGATATGCCACCAAACAGTTTGATCCAACCAAGACCATTTCCGATGAAGTGTGGTCTACGTTAGCGGATGCGCTGGTGCTCACGCCTTCTTCCTATGGGTTGCAACCTTGGAAATTTTTGGTGGTGACAAGCCCAGAACTCAAAGCGCAACTGAAACCGTTTTCTTGGAACCAGTCTCAAGTGACGGATTGTTCTCACTATGTTGTATTCACCATTAAAAAGAATTTAACGGCTGACCATGTGGATCACTTTGTGGCGCGGATGGCCGAAGTGAGACAGACTCCTGTAGAGTCTCTTACCCCCTACCGCAACATGATGGTTAGCGATGTGATTAACGGGCCTCGCAGCTTTAATGTCAATGATTGGGCGACCCGTCAGGTTTATATTGCCTTGGGCAACTTTATGACCAGTGCAGCCTTACTAGGGGTTGATACCTGTCCGATGGAAGGCATTGAACCTGTGAACTACGATAAAGTGCTCGGCTTACACTCCTCTGGTTTTACGACCGTTGTGTCTTGTGCGGCCGGCTATCGCGCAGAGACAGATAAATATGCCGAACTGGCAAAAGTCCGGTTTCCGGCTGCGGAGATGATTGAGGTTCGATAAGGACGTGGTCAGGCAGGAGTGTTCTGTATGGGTTCCTGCCTCCCGCTTTACTTGCAGGTGTCATGGATTGATTGGGTAGCATAGGGGCGCAAAGTAGGGTTAGCGCTGCCTAGAGCGAGGTTTCATGCGATCGCCATTCACTTGACAAATGAGTTACATATGGGCGCTCTACCTTAGCAGATAGGCAAGTCTCACTCTTTGGGGAGAGGCTAAGGCCAGTTAACTTGCATTGCTAAATCGCAACACCTGCTATGAACTCCATTCCATCTCATCCTGAAGACGCTATCCCCGCTGCTGTATCGACCGGATCGCCTAGGCGATCGCCTTATGTTTCTCGGCCCGCTGTATTGACCTATTTGGCGGGGTTGATGGTCGGTATTGTTTCGGCTACAGGTGCTAGTTATTGGGCTTGGCGATCTGGTCTCGTGGCCCAGACACCTGCCATTGGAAATGCTCCTGCTCAAGCTGCGATTCCTGCTCCCGCCCCACGTTCACTTTCTAGCGCTACGGACAGTACCTTTATTACCCGTGTCGTGCAGGACTCGGGGGCAGCGGTTGTGCGGATCGATGCCTCCCGTAAGGTGACGCAATCGGTGCCCGATGCTTTTAACGATCCATTTTTTAAGCAGTTTTTTGGCGATCAGGTTCCCATGCAACCTTCGCAGCAAATCCAGCGGGGCGTGGGTTCGGGCTTTATCTTGAATGCGCAGCAAGGTCAAATTATTACCAATGCCCATGTGGTCAGGGGCGCGGATACGGTTCAAGTGACCCTCAAGGATGGACGCACCTTTAAGGGCAAAGTGCTGGGTACAGATGCCACGACGGATGTGGCAGTTGTTCAGATCAATGCGGATCGCTTGCCCTCTATTCAGTTGGGCAACTCCGATCAATTGCAACCAGGAGAATGGGCGATCGCCATTGGCAACCCACTCGGTTTAGACAACACCGTCACCGCAGGCATTGTGAGTGCCACTGGACGCAGTAGCGGCGAGGCAGGGGTGCCGAACCAACGTGTGAACTTTATCCAAACGGATACCGCCATTAACCCAGGCAATTCAGGAGGCCCACTGCTGAATGCTAAAGGAGAAGTGATTGGCGTGAACACAGCTGTGATTCAAAATGCGCAGGGCATTGGTTTTGCAATTCCCATCAATACCGTAACGCGCATTACCCGTCAGCTCATTGCCAAAGGGTCTGTTGATCACCCTTACCTCGGCATTCAAATGACAACCCTGACGCCTAACCTGAAACAAGACATTAACCAAGACCCCAACAGCGGTCTAACCGTCAAGGCCGACAAAGGTATTTTGGTGATGAAGGTGATGCCTGGCTCCCCAGCGGATAAGGCAGGTCTACGGGCAGGGGATGTGATTGATAAAGCGGATGCGGCGCCTGTTACAGATGCTAATCGCCTTCAGGATCTGGTCGAAAACCGTAACGTGGGCAGTACCCTGAATCTAGAAGTAAACCGCAATCAGAAACCCCTGACAATCGCTGTTAAGCTAGGAAAACTCCCTGCTGCAACTGCTGAAACGGACGATCAAGGGTAATGGATATCCTAATTGTGGAAGATGAAGCTGAAATTTCTCAGCTCATCCGGCTTTACTTAGAAAAAGAAGGGTTTAACTGTCACGTTTGTCGTGATGGCATTAGCGCTTTAGCTAAATTTCAAGAGATTCACCCTGACTTGATTGTGCTAGACCTAATGCTGCCGGGACTGGATGGGCTTGAAGTCTGTGCCCGTATCCGGCAGCAGAAAACCGAAAAAGATCCCTACATCTTGATGCTGACGGCCAAGGGAGAAGAGGTGGATCGGATCATTGGTCTTTCGACGGGGGCGGATGACTACGTGGTCAAGCCCTTCAGCCCAAGGGAACTGGTGGCGAGAGTGCGAGCCCTCCTGCGGCGCAATCTGCGGCAAGGTGGGCAATCACAGCTCCAGCGCACACAACATTTTTTGATCGATTTAGATCAGCGGTTGGCCTCTCGGATTGAGTCCTCAGGCGAGACAGAATCTTTGCAACTGACGCACCTCGAATTTGAATTGCTGGCCACGTTCATTGGCTATCCAGGACGAGTGTGGAGTCGGACACAACTCATCGATAAGCTCTGGGGCAGCGACTTTTTTGGGGATGAGCGGGTGGTAGATACCCATGTGGCAAGATTGCGTAAAAAGGTAGAGCCCGATCCGGCAAATCCCACTTTTATTAAAACTGTGATTGGAGTAGGGTACAGGTTTGAGGACGAATCGGTTAATCTGTCCAAGACGCCCTAGCTCGGCAAAACGCCGTAGCACGCCCATGCCATTGAATCTCCGTTCGCGATTGTTGTTATCCCACTTGGTTGTCATGCTGGTGGGTTTAGGGACGTTGGTGACCATTGGCAAGCTGTTTTCGCCGCGTTTATTTGTGTTGCATCTAGACACCCTTGAAGGCCAAGGGTTTCGCTTAGGTGTACGGCGTGCGCCCATTGTAAAGGGCTTTGATGATGCCTGGGACCGAGGAACCATTGGTTCCGTGTTGGCGGGGGGTGCTGCGGCAGGGGTACTGAGTTGGCTTGTGTCTAAACGGATTGTGCAGCCATTGATTCAGATGGAGAAAGTGACCCAGCAGTTTGCTGCAGGTCAGATGCATGTGCGGTTGCCGCAAACAGAAATTCCAGAGCTGAACCAGTTGAGCAACAGTTTTAATCGGATGGCGGCCCACTTATCTGATGTGGAGGGTCGTCGCCGTGAGTTGGTGAGTGACTTAACCCACGAACTGCGCACCCCGCTGACGATTCTGGAAGGCTATTTGGAAGGATTAGCTGATGGGGCGATCGCACCGAGCCCCGATGTTTATGAACGCCTAGCGTTAGAAACTGCACGCTTGCGCCGCCTTGTGATTGATTTACAAGAACTCTCTCAGGCAGAAACAGGCTACTTGCCCATTCGCACCCAAGCATTTGCCTTACAGCCCATCCTCAAAAATTTAATTCAAAAGTTTTCCGATCAAATTTTAGACTCTGGCCCTCGCCTGATTTTAGAGTGTCCTGCTGATTTGCCCCTTCTGTTGGCTGATCCTGAACGGGTGGAACAAGTGTTAGTGAATCTAATTGGCAATGCCGTTAGCTATACGATGGAAGGCTCCATTACAGTGCGGGCGTGGTCAAGCGAAAATCGGGTTTGGGTAGCGGTTCAAGATACAGGCATTGGAATTTCTGAAACAGATTTGCCCCATGTGTTTGAGCGGTTTTGGCGATCAGATCGATCCCGCTCCCGTCATTCGGGTGGCACAGGAATTGGTTTAGCTATTAGTCAACGTTTAGTTGAATTGCAGGGTGGAAAAATTGAGGTAGAGAGTGTTCTAAATCAGGGCAGTACCTTTAGGTTCTATTTGCCTCAAGCTTCCTAAGAAATATTAGGCTTTTATTTCGGATGGGCACAGATTTTGAGATTAGATATTGCTCAAAAACATGATGCTATGAGCATGAATTTGAGATCTAAGTTTGTGAAAAAGAGACTTGATTGCAGCATAAACTAACAGTGCTGTAATTAAACTTGAACTGAATCTACATGAGTTTATCTAAATCAGCCAATAGGATGATTTTGAGTGAAACTGAGGGTCGGTTGCTGCGTAGGATTGATATATTTGAAGTGATGCTTATTGCTTCGGCTGCTATGGAAGAATCAGACGAACAAAAAAATGTATTATCGAGTCACGTTGAACGTAACATCGATAAAATTACGAATTTAAAGAAGAAATCCGAGTTAAATCTCACTAAAAGCCAAAAGATAATAGAAAAGATAGCGGTATTTTTTGGAAAACCATCTTTTTTGTATGGCGTAGTGGCTTTTATTGCACTATGGTTGGTTTTTAACTTACTGCCTCAGCAATGGAACCTACCCTTCTTTGACCCACCGCCTTTCGAGTGGCTTGATCAATTAATTAATTTTGTGTCTTTATTTATGACCATTGGTGTTTTGGTGCGTCAAAATCGTCAAGAACAACTGGCTGATCAAAGGGCAGAGATCGCCTTGCAAGTTAATTTATTATCAGAACAAAAAATCACAAAATTGATCGAGCTGGTTGAAGAACTTAGAAAAGATTTGCCCGATGTCTATAATCGCATCGATTTCGAAGCTGAAATGATGAAGGAGGCAGCAGATCCTGATCTGTTGGCAGAGGCGCTAGAAGAAGTATTGGAACAAGCTTTGGACCAAGAATTAGACCAAGAATTAGAGCTAGAAAATGAACTTCGAGCTTATCAAAGTTAGATTCATCCTTTTCGGTACAACCTGAGGCAACGAAGTCTATCCAAATACAGACTCATATTAGTGCTATTTATTTTAGGCTGAGCATACCCTTAGCTAGGAAAATAGCAGATACGAGTGTCTTTAGAGGCGAGGTTTAGCTTATGCCAGCAAATGTGCCGTTGAAAAATTTAGAATTGATTGATTGTGCGATGGCAAACAGCTCGGTTGGGATAGAAGCAGCTGCTGAGTCATGTGGTTATGGGGCAAATATTGAAGAGTTTGAGAAAGCCTTAAGAGAAGCTGCGGATTATTCTCGAATCGATATTCGAGGATTCCATGATTTGTTAAATATTGGTAGTGTAAGTGCAGATCAAGGGATAGAAATTGCACCTGATACTCCAAGTCAACTCTAATTAATGAGTGATGGCTAACCGCTAAAGGATAGTAGTCTTTAGGTCAGCAGAAAAAACTCAATGTCTGAGTGTAAGTCTGAGGGCTAAAATTATCAATTTAGAAATTATTTTGCTATTGACTGTGCCAAATAGATGTAATTTTTGATTAAATCTGTGTTGACAAAACCTTGGTCATTTTGGGTGAAAGATCAGGAGGAAGATGAAACAGAAAGAAGACCCCGCGGATTTGATTTTGATGATTGTGAAATCTATTTTTCTCTTGTTTACACTTCTTATTTTAGGTGGTGTGCTGACAACTATTTTGTCGCAACATTCTCCTGAATCTAAAGAAAAAGTCAATAGTGCCATGCCGCAGCCTTAAAGTTCTAGCCTTCAATCCCCAAGAACTGATTCCCTAAACGGGTGGGGCAGCTAGCATCATGTTAAAAAAGCCGACCGCTCAGTCAAGAATGTAATGTTTACAGCGGCGATGAACTTGTACTACCCTACATCGTAGAGCTCTGCTCTGAAGGTGGGGAGTTGTAATACCTTGAAAATAGGTCGCTCTAGCGCGAAACAGGTGGCAGCAATATCAAACAGAATGGCTGCATGTACGGCAATGGGGTGTAATGATTTGGGATAGGGCAGTCTCTCTGCATTTAGGGGGATGGAAAATATGGAGATGCCAGAAATTGTCCCTACAATTATGATTGCAACCTCAATCGATGCGGTTCTATCTTTTGCCGCACTCTGGGTATTAAATTTTATGCAATCTCTACAACTTCCTTTTCGAATTCTGTTGGCATTGCTCCTACTTGGATTGGCGTTATATAGCGGCTATGCGAAGTGGCCTCTGACGTCGATTCTGTGGATTGGTTTTGTTTTTACTGTGGCTTATATCCAAGGCAAATGGTACCTCTGGAAACCGATGTTTAAGGCGGTTAATGTCCGCTTCTGGCGATCGCTTGTGACCACCTGGATCATGCAATGTATTGTGGTGTTGATTTTTTTCCTGATAGGCGCAGGCATTGGCAGAGTAATGGGCCGCTAGATCTCTCGCGAGATTTGAGGATTGCTCCTCTCTATAAACTATTGTGAGCAATGGTATCAATGCACGACAGAGCGGCTCCAGCCCTCAGCCTTTGTCTGCTTTTGGAAGTTCAGTATTGTGGATGATTGAGTTGAAAAAGTGGATTAGTCGCGATGGAATACGCATCAAAGACTGGTGTTCTTGAGGGCAACTAGCTGCAAATTTATTGATGTGATGCAAAGGCGATCGCCTATCAAGATCTGTTTCAAATCTTGAATTGAGTACAATTACAGCACTTGTCACAAATCCAAAGGAAGCGAAACGATGTATGTGCTCATTGGCGGTGCAGGATTAGTAGGGTTGAGCCTGGCGCAAAAGTTAGTAGAACTCAACCACACTGTGGCAGTCATCGATATTGATCCCACCGCGTGTCGGTATGCGCGTGAACAAGTCGGCGTGATGGCCTTCGAGGGGAGTGCGGTGAGTACCGAGGTGCTCATGGATGCAGGCATTCGCAAGGCCGATGCCTTAGCAGCAGTCCTGCGGAGCGATGCCTTAAATTTGGCAATGGTTACCCTGGCCAAGCACTACGGTGTGCCGCAAATTGTGGCACGGATGCGCCATCGTGATTTCATGGAACCATTTCAACTCTCAGGGGCTAGCCATATTATCAGCACCGTTGACCTAGCGGTTTCAACGATGGTAAGCGCGATTGAATATCCTCAGGTTGAATCGATGATGCACTTTGAGCAGGGTCAAATTGAAATTTTGAAACTCTCCGTGCCGCAAGATTGCTACATCGCTGGCCATAGCGTTGCAGAAATTGCTCAGGATGCTAAATTTCCTAGCGGTTCGCTGATGATTGGTTATCAATCCCATCCCCATGACGACCTGATTATTCCCAACGGCAGTACCATCCTAGAGCCAGGCGGCAAGTTACTGGTGGTTACTAAACCCGGTGCGGTGCATCAACTGGTCGATTTTATTGAATCTTGTAAGTAGCGCCTGATGTCTGTCGTCTAATCGTCTTCGAGGTTTACCAGTTGCGTGTTGATGGTTTTGAGCTTATCGCGAACGGCTTCTTCGGTCACAATCCGCTGGCGTAGTGCTGTATCCAGTGCATCCTTTTCCGCAAGCAGCAACCGCCGCCGGATGGCATCTCGTTTGGAGCGATCGCCTTGGGGCTGCTCCTGATGGCCAGTGGGACGGTTGTAGAGTTCTCGCAGTTGCTTCTCGGCTCCAGCTACCTGCACCTGATAGGCAGCACGCATTTCTTCGTGGACAGCTTTGGGCAATACGCCATTTTTAAGCAGTGTTTCCAGTTCGTCTTGGGCAGCTTTGGCAGCAATCAACTGAGCTTGGAGTCCTTCAACGAGTTGGAACACCTTAGACTGACGTGATAGTTGCAGTCGTTTGATAATCCAAGGCAAACTCAACCCTTGGCCCAAAATAGAGAGCAATACGGTGCCAAACACAATGGCAATAATTTGTTCGCGGTTGGCAATCGACGCTGGAATACTGAAGGCCAAGGCCATTGATAAGGAGCCTTTGATGTTACCCAAAAATAAGACATGCTGCCAGCGTCTTGGAATAGGACGATCAATGCGGCGCAACAGAAATAGCAAGGGATAAACTGACAAAGCTCGGCCCACTTGATAAGCGACAAAAGCTAGAATTACCGCAGGCAGCGTATTCCAAAGGGTGATTAGATCGACCTCCAAGCCAATCAGTAAAAAAATAAAACTATTGACAATAAACGCTGCCGATTCCCAAAAGCTCAACAGCGTCAGCCGTGTTGCGGCTTGCACCCCACCATT
>DATNQK010000400.1:0-3878 GCA_036704065.1 Stenomitos sp. | reverse complement strand
AACTGACGTTCGCACTACCGGAATTCAGCGCACTGCCTGGAAACAAGGCATTCTGAAGGCCGGTGCCACCCAAAAGTCCACCTTGATAACCAAACGCTTGCAACCCAGTGATCAGCGTGTCTTTGCCCGTAAAGCTCGTGACCAGATTTAAGCGCACCCGATAAGATGCTGTGGGGTTGGGGTCAGAGGCTTGTGGAGAACCACCTCCCGCAGCGATACCAGAGAAAATCGCTTCACCTTGAAGTTTGGTGGTGGTGGAAAACTGTTGCGCTTCCAAGGTAGCGGTACGGGCTTCGAGACCATCGACTCGGCCCTTAAGGGTCGCGAGTTCAGCTTTGAATTCTTCTTGCAGCGCTTTGACGGTTTCGAGATCTTCTTTGGTGGCAAAGCGATCGCTAATTTGGTCTAAGCAGGCGTTCAATGCTGCAGCTAATTCATATCGGGTTGCCGCACGGTTGCCGCGAAAGGTGCCATCGGGATAGCCAGCAATACAACCATAGCGCTCAACCAACGACTGCAATGCTTGAAAGGCCCAATCCGTGGGCTGTACATCCGAAAGCTGCGAAACAGATGTGACCTGACCAACTTGCTCAGACTCAATGGCGGACAGAAGGGGAGTCACTGCTGAAGGTGCAACATCCTGCCCCTGAGGGGTGTCGCTCTTTTCTTGTAAAGGCGGCTGTGCAGCAATTGCAGGCAATGCACCTCCCCCTAAATACAACGCCATTCCAGCAACGATGCTCCATTGCAGTTTCATCACATTGTTCCTCACAGACATAAAACCCACGGACGATTGAAATTAACGATGGCAGAGAATTTAGACAACGCTGGCGTTCAGAACTGCGAAGACAGCACAAACTATGACCTAAGAGGCAGTAATTTGCACTAATGCACTTCTTAAGCCCTCAGATTTAAACTGAAGTTGCAATCTAGGCCATCAAAACCTAAATTGGACGTCTATCACGCACTTACTTCGCCACAAAACAATAGTTGGCCAACGATTGAGCGAATTTATGAAACGTCAAAGAAATCTCTCTGTAACAAACAATACACCGAGAAAAACAATAGGGTAAAGTCAATTCTCATGATTTTAAGAATAGATTTTATCTATCGTTTAGGTGTTCTCAGGTGTGGCGACGCGGGTGGGGGCAATAGGGCCATGCCACAGGATCACAACCTTCCAGTGTCAGAAGTTTTGTCCTCACATTAACGAGCCGTCGCAACAAATCCATCCGAGTGAATGTGAACTTCTTGCTTTGAGCTCGGCATCAAAATCTCTGCTTTGCGGAAGCGCTCAACAATGCGTTCGTAGGTATAAAAGTGAACATCCCAATAGTGCTGCGGTTTCGTCCAGGGCTGTATCGCTAGGCGAATATAGTTCTCGCCCAGTTGGGCAACGCCGATGTTGGGTGCAGGCTCTCGCAAAATGCGCGGGTCGGAGGCTAACACCTCTGCCACAATGGCTTTTACTTGCTGGAGGTTTTCGGAGTAGTCTACGGCGATCGCCATATCTACCCGCAAAATGCCTTTGGTGGAGTAGTTCGTAACGTTATCGTTAGTGAGTTTTCCATTCGGAATAATAATCAAGCGATTGTCGAAGGTTCGAATATGGGTGGTGAACAACTGGATCTCTTCCACAATGCCGGAAACACTCGCTCCTTCGATCCAATCTCCCACTCGAAACGGATGGAAAATGACTAACAAAATCCCTGCTGCAAAGTTAGACAACGAGCCTTGCAGAGCCAAGCCCACAGCCACACTAGCGGCCCCTAACATCGCAACCAGAGAAGTCGTTTCGATGCCCAAGGTGCCCATGATGGCCAACGTCGCAAAGGCGATCGCGCCATAGTAGGTGAAATTGCAGACAAAGGAAATGAGGCTGGCCTCCATGTGGGCCCTCAGCATCACTTGCCGGACAGTGCGCTGCAAAAACTGCGCTCCCCATCGACCGAGGGTAAACAACACAAAGGCGACAACAATACGAAGCCCAAAGGTGGTCAGAATCGTTTGCCATTGGAGCAAAAATTGACTTAATCCGGCATGGGGCATGGTAGAACTCCTCCATCCTGCTCAAACTTATCAGATGACTCTTCGGCTGCTCATCATCCCTGCATCTGCATTACTTTACACCTGTGTGCGGTTTTTAAACGTTCACGCAGCAGAGGGTCGGGCACTAAAGACCTATTTTCCTTTCGCCAAGCCCAGAGCTTTGGTACAGTTCAGCCCATCGTTGCATTCGATGACAATTTTGTGTCAGTAAAATGAGAACGAATGCCGTAGACCGCCCTCCCAATTTTGCCGCTCCATTCTATGGAAATTTGCTCCGTCACGCTTAAAAACTTTAAAACTCACGCAGACTCTCACTTTGAATTTTGCCCTGGCACCAATGCCATTTGTGGAGAAAATGGGGCTGGTAAAACCACCATTCTGGAAGCGATCGCCTGGACCCTGTTCGACCATAGCGACTACACACGAGGCGAACTGATTCGAACAGGCGCTAAAAGTGCCCAAGTGGCTGTGAGCTTTATCTCTCATCTCGATGAGCGTCAGTATGAAGTTCGCCGTTGTACTAGCCGTGGCTATACCCTATACGACCTGCAACTGAACTCCGACCTAGGCATCCACCTTTTGGAAGACGTACAGCAGTGGATGCGGGCACATCTCGGCGTTCCACCTCAAACCGACTTAGCACGACTGTTTGCTGAAACCATCGGCATCCCCCAAGGCACCTTCACCACTGACTTTTTGCGACGCCCCAATGATCGC
This sequence comes from Stenomitos sp., assembly GCA_036704065.1. Lineage (GTDB taxonomy): Bacteria > Cyanobacteriota > Cyanobacteriia > Thermosynechococcales > Thermosynechococcaceae > JAAURS01. The sequence goes on along the minus strand of DATNQK010000400.1, from coordinate 1,112 downwards.
AAAAAAATCTTTGACCCCATTTTGAAGGTGGAAGAGTACAAGCAAACCTATACCCAAATGCGAGACTTAGAAACCTATGCCCGCGCTCAAGTCAGCACGCTATCCCAGCAACTGGCACACTATGAACAACAGTTGGCAGATTGGGCCGATTTACAAGAGCAGCACACCACGCTCAAAACTGTAATCGCGACCGATGCAGCCCAGATCGCAGACCTCGACAGCAAAATTACCCAACATCAACAGGCAGTAGAGAAACTGACAGGGATTGCCCAGCAGGTTCAAACCCTAGAGTCGCAATCGGCCCAACTAACCCTCCATCTGGCCAACAAAAGCGAAGCGCTACAGCAACTTGAGGTGGCATGGCAAGGGGCAAAAGCCGCAGTAGAACTATGCCGAGCAAAACGGCCTGCCTTCCAAGCTTACGAGGAAGCACAAGCAGCCTTAAAAACCTTGTCGGAACAACGACGGCAACAACAAGCGATCGCCAAACAGCGAGAGGATCTACGACAAACCCTCAGTAGCCGCGAGGCGCAGGTATCGCAGTTGCAAGGGCAAATGGCAACTTTCACGGAATTGGAGCAGGCAGTCGCCCAGTGGCAAGCGCTGGTTCCCGATCAAGATCGTTTAGAACAACAGCGCCAAGAGACGAGCCACGCACTACAGCAACTTGCTCCTCTGCGCATGCAACATCAAACATTGCAGAGCCAGTTGGCCCAGCGTCAGGCACAGCACACTCGGCTGCAAACCCATGTTGCGGAACTTGAGCAATGGGCAGCCCAGCCCGATCCGATTCCCCAATTGGAACAAACCCAGCATCACTTACAAACAAAATTGAGCCAGATTGAGGCGGGTCGGAGTTTGGCCGTTACGCTTCAGTCCCTTACAGGGCCAGCCCGAAAAACAGGCGATCGCTATCAGCAACAAGTCAAAACGGCCCAGATGCAACTGGAACCCTTGCTGACCCCACATCCTGATCTACGGTTTGTGCAGCAAGTTCTAGAGTCTGGGGTGGCACTGCATGGAGAGCTTTTGCAATCTTTTGAGGCTGTCACCACAGAACTCACAGATCCGGCTGCGGCAGCTTCGCTACAAAGCCAGCTTCAGGATGCCGT
>DATNQK010000399.1:0-3064 GCA_036704065.1 Stenomitos sp. | reverse complement strand
TATGGCGGCGCGGTCAAGCGCTTGAACCTGATTCAAGAGCAATTGGGGAAAACCGACTTCGACCAGGCGCCGGGATTTGTGCTAAATGGCTTAAAGCGTGAAGAGTTGATTGCATACAACTCCATGCTGCTGCATGAGATCTATTTTGATGGCTTGGGTGGCGATGGTGTTTTGCCATCCGGCTTGCTGCGGGACGCTATTGAGCGCGACTTTGGCAGTGTCGCGCGCTGGCAGTCCGAGTTTGTCGCCATGGGCAAAGCCTTGGGTGGCGGTTCGGGCTGGGTGTTGCTGGTGAAGTCGCCACGCGACGGCAAGCTGAGCAACCAATGGGCAGCCGACCATACCCAGACCTTGGCTGGCGGTATGCCAATTTTGGCTTTGGATATGTATGAACATGCGTATCACATTGATTTCGGTGCCAAGGCTGGTGAATATGTAGAGGCATTCATGAATAACGTGAACTGGACTACAGTAGAAGAGCAATTAGCGAGGGTCAGAAGCCATGCCTAGCGTTTTTATCTCGTTGATTGGGTTTGCTTTCGCTTTGAACACTCCGATCGCAACAGCGGAACCACACCGGAAAGTGCTATCCGGACAAGAAATCCGTAAGGTATTTATAGGGAAGATCACGACCGACAGTACCCATTTTGCTTATCACTTGAAGCCGGATGGGAAGATTATTGGCAACGAGTTGGCGCGCAGTCGTAAAGGAACCTGGGCAATACAAAGCAACCAACTGTGCCTGAGTGTTCCGATGGGCGCTCCTGCAGATTGCTGGACAGTTGTGCGCCTTGATGGCAATCTGGTTTTTCGGCGTGACGGCGTTGATGTCATGGAGGTCACGGTCGAAAAATTTAGCGCAAAGTACCACTTTGATTAGCAGTTGTCACTATGCTTGAAAGGAATGAAGTATGAAATGGGTTACCCGAGAACGCCCCAAAATCGACCGGATTGCCTGCCCGTGGCTGGTGGCCCGTTTCATCGATTCCGAAGCCGAGTTTTTATATGTGCCTTCAAAAGAGGTGCTGAAAACAGCTGAGGAGACCGGGGCGATTCCGTACGATGTGTCAGGGGTCGAGCTGACCCATGATGGAGAGCTGTGCAGCTTCGATGCCATCCTCAAAAAGTATAAGCTCGAAGATCCGGCGCTGCAGCAATTGGCTGCCATTGTGCGTGGCGCGGATACAGACAGACTTGACCTGACGCCGCAATCGGCCGGGTTATTTGCGATATCGCTCGGGCTGTCTGCCAATTTTGCCGACGACCATGAAATGCTCAGGCACGGCATGGTCATGTATGACGCGCTCTATGCCTGGTGCCAACAGTGTCAATCTGAAACGCACAACTGGCCACCCCAATGAACTAACGATTTTTCTATTTCAGGAGAAATGCTATGTCTAACTCCATTCTTTTGCGACGCTCTTTGCTTGCGCTCTCGCTTGCGGCAAGCACGGTACCCGTAGTTCCTATGTGATGGCGATCGTTACGCCGCCAGAGCGCGCGGCAGCGGCAAGCGTGACAGCAGTTCCACGCACCTTTGCCGCCGCCATGGCGCCATTGTTGGCGGGATATTTGCTAAGCGTTTCATCATTCGGCTGGTCGTTGATCATTGCCGGTGTGCTGAAAATAATCTACGACTTGTTGTTATTGAAGATGTTTCATGCCATTCGCCCACCAGAGGAGGTCCAATCTCGCGACAACAGGGCATGATGCAGCGCCGTATTATTTTTGCCAGCTGGTTGGCCTGCGATCATTTGTAACGGCTTGCAGCGGCAGAAAAATCCATTGCTATACCAGCATTTTGCGCAGTCTGACGTTCTCGGCCTCCAGTGTTTTTAGACGTCGAACTTCATCGGTTTCCAAGTCGCCAAATTTCTTGCGCCACGCATAAATTGTCGGTTCGCTTATCAATGTATTTAATAATTGAGTGATATCCGTTCGTTTTAGTGTTAAAAGGCCACTCCCCTTTGATTTCAAGACCTCTATCTCTAAGACTTTGGAGAAACCAGAGCCAAATAGATCGTTTTGAGATTGATAACATTCCAAGCTTTTTTCGGGTATTGGGGACTTTAAGAATTTTTTTGTGTAAAGCTTCTCTGACGTCTGGATAGGTGTCTAGTAGCGTTTGAAAAGCGCCAACAGCACCGTGTCCCCACTGATTAATAACGATGGGTGTACGTCTTTTGAATTGAACTATTCTGCTTTGTGGGACCAGTGCTCGCCAGCCGTAAATTTGGCCGTCTGGATGATCGCAAATACAGCGTTCAGTAATTAAGCGATAGATCTGAGGCTCTGAGATACCATATTCTTTTCGAATCGCAGCGACTTTGCTGCCGCTTAAATATGCCTTGATTGCCTCTTTTCTATTGAGGAATTTGGCTAGCTTATCTGGAGCTAGTGAAGCTTCATCAAAGCCTGGCCAAATTGTAAAGTCAGCCCAGATGGTGTCACTTAAACCTTTGATGTGTCGAGTCGACTCGGAGGCCATAGTAGATATTTGGGCAGAGTAATTTCTATTTACTTTACCTTTTTAATCTACAGTCTGTCTACTTTACAATTGTACTCTCACGGGAAGTTAGCTTACTTGTGAATTGGGTAAAAATAAATTGTTTATTATCAGCAGGTTGGGGGAACAGTCTTCTTTACAACTCTAATAGAACAGGCGCAAAGCCTTCCATTCTCTTGTTTCCAATTCTGAATCCGCAAGCCCCTCTCCCCGGTATCATCTAATAACAGCCACAATCAGGGTCTACCCATGCAGTTGCGTTTCGCTATTCAAAGCAGTTTGTTCATTCTGCTTGGCATCTTCTCGACTATTTCATGGTCGGCTGATCGTTGGGTAATCCAGTTCAAAGACAGCCCTGATCACCGCCATGCGACTGTTCAATCTTCCTCGCTTGAATCACGCAAATCAGAACTGCGAGCCAGGCTTGCTGAACTTTCGATCATTCACAAACGTACCTTTCAACTTGTAAGGCCGTTTGGGGAACGCGGTGCTGTAATTACAACGCCAAATGGCGGCGCCGAACAAACCCGCCTTCGTTTGCTGTCCGATCCGATGATC
>DATNQK010000398.1:0-9133 GCA_036704065.1 Stenomitos sp. | reverse complement strand
GGCTGCATCGACAGCGACGCCCCCTGGTTCTTATGCTTTCAGCGCTTGTCAGCGAGTTAGACGTGGTGAATGCGCTCAAAGCCGGAGCAGACGATTACCTCAAAAAGCCCTTTGGTATTCAAGAATTTTTGGCCCGTGTGGAGGCGATGAGCCGACGCTGCCGTTCTGTGTTGCCCGTCCAGTTGCGCTACGGCGATTTAAGGATTGATTTGGTTCAACGCCGCGTACACTACAACTACGAACTGGTCGATTTAACCCCTCAAGAATTCAGTTTGCTTTATGTGCTAGCACAAGCCGAAGGGATTGCCCTCAGCCGGATTGAGCTACTACAGCGAGCTTGGCCAGATAATATCGATAACCCTCGTACCGTAGATACCCATATTCTTTCGTTGCGCAAGAAAATTGAGCTTGATCCCCAGCAGCCGCAGTTAATTCAGACCGTTCGTAATGTAGGCTATCGACTCAATCTTGAGTTTTTAACTGGCAATCAACAAAACAGTACTTGGTCTGAGGGAACCGGAACCGACGAAACAAACCTAGCCCCTGACGAGCGACGGTTCATGCAGCGTGAGACTTCACCAACACCTAAGTTTTCCCACGCCTAATACGCATCGTGGTGTGGGTATGCAGCAATAACCACAAACAACGCGCTTAAAAGTCTTCTGCTTCAGATTCACTGGAGGCAGCAGCTTTGGTCAAAACCATTTTCAGATTGTCCCAATCCATCGCTGAGCTGAGGCAGTCTTGAGCGAGTCGGCCCTGCTCGACCCAAAGAATGCGATCGCAAACTTTTTGAATCGTGGTGAGTTGGTGACTCACCATCAAAACAGTGGCATCGAGGTGTGCAAGCAGCGTCATCAGCAGGTCAACCCTCCCCGTATCCAGAGCTGAGGTGGGCTCGTCGAGGAGCAACACCTCAGGTTGAGCAATGAATGCACGGGCTAAACTAACCCACTGGCGTTGCCCCACCGACAATTCAAATTCCTGACGCGCTTGCCAAGCCTCTGGAATTTCCAACCGCTGACACCAGTCTTGAACACGCTGCTGAATGAGCCCCTTGGTGCATTGTTGTAACTGCAAGGGATAGGCCAATGTTTCTGCTACTGTCATGCCTAGCAATCGCGGTTCTTGGGGCACCAGCATAATTCGTTGCCGCAGTTGGGGAACCGGATAGGTTTGCAAGGGTTTATGATGCCAAAATACTTGTCCGGCATTGGGGTCAATCAATCGATTGAGCACTCTGAGCAGAGTCGTTTTACCTGCACCGGAGGCTCCGACGATGCCAATCTTAGAGCCTACATCCTCAATCGAAAAAGACACATTATCTAATAACCGCGAACGGCCTAAGCTGTCCAAGACACTCACGCCTTCGAGGCGCAATAGAGTGGCCCCCACAGGGTCTCCCTTGTCATTTAGCTTCATAAAACGACGAGGCCACCCTCAGACCCATGCACAACCGTCCACAGAGTCCAGCCATCGGCGATCGCCAAAAATCCTGCTGCAACCAACAAAAATCCATACATCCAAGGTTGAGCCAGAGGTTTAATGTCCTTGGTGTCAATCCCCGTCTTTTCGTGGATCAGTTTGACCATGCGTGTAAACCCTGCAATCCGCATCGGCAGTAAAAACCCACGCCCATCCCTTGCAACCAGATAGTACACCAATCCTCCTTGACCTGTAGAGCGGGCTTTCAAGTCTTGAACCTCAGACCACCTTAACCCCCACTCGCGGCGCAAAAATGAAGGCACCCACATCGGATAATGTACGGCAATACCGTCCTCGCCCAAGGCCACAACTTCAGCTAAAGCCATGTGCAACAGGACCGCACCTCCCACCAATGCTGCACTCAAACTATAGGTAGCCACTTGCCCCAGGCCTCCAACCGTTGCACCCAAAACCGGCAGCGGTAGAACCAATGCAACGTAAAAACTCCACAACGCGAAGCGAATTAAAGGCGAAATCTTAAATGTTTGACTTGAGCTAACTTGTCCGTCCACAGCCATAAAAGCACATCATTAAAAATTGCAACTCCGATGGGATAGAGCCAGCAAAAGACCTATCCTCCGCATTTTAAGTTGTAAACCGAATATTCAGCTACACTAACCAATCAGGCTACGATTGTGAAAAGACATCACGTCTGATATAGGGTTAGAACGCAACAGCAATCATCTCTGCAATCAGCAAAAGTTGATGTCCAATTGTTTTAGATATCGGGAGCATTATGCATGCGTCTGGATCGCGTCCTTGCAGTCGTTTTAGTTGTCATCTGCTTGGTCGCAGCGATCGGCAACTGGGTTTCAGGGTCTTCTCTACGTCGCACCGAGCAAGATAGAACCCCTGACATCGCACTCATTGACGTTTATGGTGGCATCAGCGATACCGCTAGTTCGAGTCCCTTTGGGGGTAGCAGTGGCGCCAGTACCAACGGCCTACTAGACGCAATTCAGAAAGCCCGTCAGGATAAAGTCAAGGCTATTTTGCTCCGCATTAACAGCCCAGGGGGTACTGCTGCTGCGGCACAATCCGTCTATCACGAACTGATGCGAGTACGCAAAGAAACCAACGTCAAAATTGTAGCCAGTTTAGGAGATGTGGCAGCCTCAGGCGGTTACTACATTGCCAGTGCAGCCCACCATATTGTGGCTAACCCTGCAACCTTAACTGGATCCATTGGCGTAATCGTGCGCACACAAAATGTTGCCACCTTACTCGATAAGTTAGGCGTGCAGTCTAACAGTATTCAAAGTGGCCCTTTTAAAGACATCCTGTCGCCTTTCCGCAGTTCCACACCAGACGAGCGCAAAATCATTCAAGGAATTGTCACAGATTCCTATGAGCAATTTTTAGCGTCCATCGTGGCAGGGCGTAACATTTCCCTACCAGAGTTACGCAAGTTGGCAGACGGCCGAATTTTTACCGGGGCACAAGCCAAGGCGGTTAATCTCGTCGATTCTTTAGGAAACTATCGAGATGCAGTCCAAACCACAGCTCAGTTGATTCACGTCAAAGGAGAACCCTCTTTGCGCAACTATACTTCTAGGGGCTTATCGGGGTCTTTACTGGGCCGCCTTCTTCCCTTTTCTGGAAATTCCGTTTTCCCTCCTGGTAACAATGTTTTACCGATTTCCATTGCGTCAGACAAAGTGCCTTTAGCACTGATGGAGTAGGCAATGCTACAGGTGTTTCATGCGGCCGTCTACGGCACTAGCAATCCCCACCTTAATCGCTCTGCCAGCCTCTGGGTCAGCGGTTTGACCTGTGTTGTCTTGGCCTTGAATGCAGCAGGATATTTTCACCTGGGTCTAATCGGTGCGTTAGGACTCATCATCCTATTTTTGGGGTTAGGGATTGGTGGCGGGTATTGGTATGTTGCTTCCGTCTATCTGTTGAGTCAGTGGATACCCGCTTCGTCCCAGCGAGTTAATACGGAGGGATACACCACTCCGGTCATCTCTCGACTGGCGGTTCTGCAAGGGGTATGGCCCCTGATACTTTTGGGACCTGCCGTTTCTGCCCAACAATGGTGGTCTAGCCTTGGTGCACTGATGACCATTGGTGTTGTGGTAGGCACCGTCTTCACCTTGGCAGCGGCAATTCGCAGAGCCTATTGCGTGCCTTGGGTGCATGCATGGGTATACTGGGTCATTACAGTTCTAGGAAGTGTCTGGGTCTTAGTAGGATTGGTGGGTTGTCCCATCATGATTTTGTTAAGCCTAAAAAATAGTTAGCGCGCTACCCCGCACGCTTGATCTGTATCTAGAACCTTAAAAGTATGACCCAGATCTGGGAAAACTTAAGGGTAGAAGTACAACGTTCAAATTTTCACGAACTCTCCGGAGTTTTTGGGGTACATTGCTAAAAGAAGGAAATCTTATACTTCCTTTTTTATAAAACTTACATGAGTTATTTATATCGCGTAGGGTAGGATTTATTTAAAATGACGAAAGTTGCGCTCATTTCTGGAATCACCGGGCAAGACGGTTCTTATTTAGCAGAACTTTTATTAAAGAAAGGCTACGAAGTTCACGGAATCAAGCGCCGAGCCTCCTTATTCAATACGGATCGAATTGATCATCTCTACGAAGATCCTCACGTTGAAAATCGCAAGTTTTTCTTGCATTATGGTGACTTAACTGACTCCACCAATTTGATCCGGATCGTACAGCAGGTTCAGCCTGATGAAATTTACAATTTAGGGGCTCAAAGTCATGTTGCCGTTTCTTTTGAGACACCAGAATATACAGCAAATGCTGATGGGATTGGGACGTTACGGATCTTAGAAGCAATTCGCATTTTAAAGCTGGAGCAGAAAACGAGGTTCTATCAAGCGTCGACTTCAGAACTCTACGGCTTAGTTCAAGAAGTCCCACAAACGGAACAAACACCGTTTTATCCGCGATCGCCCTATGCAGTAGCTAAGCTTTACGCCTACTGGATTACGGTCAACTATCGAGAAGCGTATGGTATGTATGCTTGCAATGGCATTCTGTTCAACCATGAATCACCGTTGCGGGGTGAAACCTTCGTTACCCGTAAAATCACCCGTGCTCTAGCACGGATCAAGCTGGGGTTACAAGACTGTTTATACCTTGGCAACTTAGATGCATTGCGAGACTGGGGACATGCAGAAGATTACGTTGAAATGCAGTGGCTGATGTTGCAACAAGATCATGCTGAAGACTATGTCATCGCCACAGGTCAGCAATATAGCGTTAGAAACTTCGTCAACGCTGCCTGTGCAGAACTGGGGCTTGAGCTCACTTGGGAAGGCAAAGCAGAGGAAGAAAAAGGCTACGATGCACTCGGTAGATGTATTGTGGCAGTCGATCCAAGATATTACCGACCGACTGAAGTTGAAACCTTACTCGGAAATCCCACGAAAGCCCAACAACAGCTTGGCTGGGTTCCCAAACGTACCTTTGCGCAGCTCGTATCGGAAATGGCTGCAGAGGACTTAAAGATTGCAGAGCGGGATGCCTATCTGAAAGGAAAAGGATATCCTATTTATAACCGTACCGAATAGGGGCTTCAATTGAGCCTCGAATCCTATTAGGGTGCAATGTGTGTTCATTCAGCAGTGACTTTGATCACATTGTGGGCGTAGTCTAAAGCACTGAAGTCAAGGCCGTCCTCAGCACATCCTAAATCTTAGACAACCCGTTAGATTCTGCTCGGCTAATTGGTTATGTCTCTTACTTTTTGATCGGTGTTAATGCAATTTCGCTGCAACCAGCCTGATTAAAATACCAGACAAACCTTGATCCTAGAGCACAAGACAGGGTCAGCTTTTTAAGATCACCTGTTCCCTTACCTTTATTCACTGCTTGTAGACAGTGAGAAGGAAGGGAACAATGGATCTGTATATGGATGTCTTCATGCTTTGTGGCTTGAAAACAACATTGAATTAAGGAGAAAAGCCGAAAGCCACTCGGCATTGAGGCAACAACATCCCTCAATTCCTGTCACAAGAGGAGCTAGAGCAAAGCTCATCCGTTGTCAGGAAGGATATCGTAGGAACTTTGAGATATATTTTGTTTACACGAAATATGGATCATGATTTTGCTGTGAGAACAACGCTAAGGGGCACGGTCTGAGGAATTGGAATGACACATAATACTCATGGCCTCTTTCGAGAAAATGCGTCTGCTATTTTAGTCGTTCAGCGTCTTTTGGATCCCATTGTCACGATGGCAATGCTCTTTGGGCTGGCATGGATATATCGCATCCCCATAGGAACGCATCATATTATTCTTGCCTTCACTGCTTTTTTACTGATGCTGCCCGTCTTCAAAGCGGTAGGACTGTATCGCCCCTACCGAACGTTGTCTCCAGCAACCCTTGGCCCTAGACTTTTGAGCGGATGGATTATCTTACTGGGTGTGCTGCTGTTCCTGGGGTTTATGACCCAGACTACAAGCAGATTCTCTAGACCACTGCTGTTGACTTGGTCGGTTTGTGTGCCCCTGATCCTCATGGGGCTTCACCTCAGTATTTGGCAAGCACTGCGGGCTGTAAGAGCGAAAGGACGGAATCAGCGTTCTGCTGTGTTGGCAGGGGTCAACGATGTGAGCTATCACCTAGCCAATCAAATTCAGCAATGTCCAGAACTCGGAATTCGGCTCCACGGTTTTTTCGATGGTCACCAACCGGAGCCAACCATCAAACTAGGGCGTTTCCCTGGACGCAGTTTAATCGGCCCCCTGGAAACCCTGCCACAGTACGTGCGTGAGCATAACATCGACGTGGTTTACCTGGCTTGCATTAACGAGTCTGACGACGTCATTGCATCCCTAATTAAGGAACTTCAAGACACAACCGCCTGTGTCTACTTTGTGCCCAACATCTTGATGTTTAACTTGATGAATGCACGCTCCTACGAACTCAATGGGATTCCTTTAATTGCGGTTTGGGAAGTTCCATTTTCGGAAATTCAATACGTACTTAAACGTGCGATTGATATTGTTTTATCGCTCATTGCTATCATTTTGCTCTCGCCCGTCATGCTGGCGATCGCCATTGGCGTGAAGCTTTCCTCGGCCGGACCCATTTTGTTTAAGCAACGCCGCTATGGATTAAATGGCCAAGAAATTTTAGTCTATAAATTCCGTTCAATGCGGGTCACTGAAGATGGAGAAAAAGTGACCCAAGCCACCAAGAACGACTCGCGCATTACCCCTTTAGGCAAAATTTTGCGAAAAACATCCCTCGACGAACTACCCCAGTTTATTAATGTCTTACAGGGACGGATGAGCCTTGTCGGCCCTCGCCCCCATGCCGTCGCCCATAATGAGATGTATCGCAAGCTGATCAGTGGCTATATGCTCAGACATAAAGTCAAGCCAGGAATCACGGGATGGGCTCAGGTGAACGGTTTCCGAGGCGAAACAGATACCTTAGAAAAGATGCAGCAGCGTGTTAATTACGACCTAGAGTATCTGCGTAACTGGTCTCTCAGCCTGGATTTGCAAATTCTAGTGAAGACAGCGCTCGTTTTCCTCGGCGATCAAAACGCTTATTAAAATACCTCTCCTAGACAGGATTTTTAGACCTGCGTTGAGGCGTAGTACGGCTCAAACAGCCATAGACCAGCATGTATAAGATCAAGCTTGCCAGGACAAACATGCTGGCACCACTTGAACTATGCCAATACTGAAACGCAGCTGCAGAGGCCGGAGGAGAAAGGACTGCCAGCAGTGCAATTCGCACGCCGTTCGTCAAAAATCCTAAAGCAATCGCAATCAACGGCAATAAAATGGCTTGCACTCGACCCACTGGAAAAACGCACAAAAAAATAACCGCAACGCTAAACATATGCGCCATTAAGGTTAGGCCAGAACAAGTCGGCACTACTTCCACACTGCCATTTGGGACATGCAAGGTTGTCGCTTGCAACGCAATCGGGTAGTCTAAGCGCCATAGTAAATAAGCGGATAGCTTCGCTGTTGCAACTTGTAATCCAAAAATGGAGTCTGGCAATAATTTAGGAATCCCGAATGCCACTAAAGCGGCAAGTTCTCGCCAGAACAGGCGGTACGATGCTGCGCCTTCAAAAATCAAAAACCATCCTAAGCAGCCCAATAACGGGAAAAAACCCATCAGTTTGCTGCTTGGATGCACCATACTAGTTGTCAGCAAGGCTGCAATCATGCCATAGCCAACAAAGCTAGAGATATTATCAGGACGATGCAGACAGGCACGTAGCTTGTCCCACAGCAATAAGCCTACAGCCGTCCATACCACAGCGCTCATCATGAAATGAGACTGCTTTCCCAGCCGCAGGTCAATTGCAAAGTGAATGAGCGCTAGAAGGAATAAGCAACAAAAGCTGAGCCTAAAATTGCGCTCCTCTTGATGTTCACCCCATACATACTTGCTTAACTGATGCATGAGCAACTGACAGGTAAGCCACAACACATCCACTTTGACATGAGTCAGCCCTAAGGCAATATCCCAGCAGAGATCGCCAGTTAAATTTTCAGGAGAGTGTTAAAACTTTCCATTACTAAAAAGCTCCATAATCCCCATTGGACTATAGAGAGCTTGGATGTTGAACAAATATCTGCATTTTGTCAACACCAGAGTGCAGGATATTGTAACTTTGGGTTGCTATGTACTTTGGAATTGGACGTAGAACTAAAGTCCTTCCAAAGAGGCAAAAAGTCCAAACACGGTATCATTAAGCACAAACTGATTGAGCTGTTGAAGATCGGAATACGGAAACTCGGTTAGTTGTTCAACGGTACCGTATCTCAATAGTTGCGGGACATGCCAGGATTTTTTGAGTTTCATAATGTCAAAATTGCTTAAACAATGCGTTGCCATCGCGACCCCCCACATACAATATAGCCGTCTGCGGCTGAGTGGCAAGGTTTAAATCAAAAATCATGAAATTTCTTAGACTTACTCGATGGTTCAAGGCCTATCTTTTCCAGTCTAAGTTTGCAAACTGTAAAATTATAGAGAGCGACCGTCTTAAGTAAAAATGGCAACCGTGTTCCAAAACGACGATGTGAGAGTTGTAGCCCATCAACAAAGGTTAAACAAGGCATGAGGCGAGTCCAAATTGTCATTTGTCTGGGCGCAAGTTTGGTTGGTCTTTACTTAGGGGCTTGCGATCGCAGTGCGTGGCAACGAATAGTTGCACCTGATCCAAAAGCCAGTCAGTGGTCTGGTCCAACGGCAAACCTGCCTTCAGACTTCCCGATGGTGTTACAGTATCCTGCCGCCACCTTAAGCCAGGTCGCGTCTGTGGCCAGCCCTTTTCAAGGGAATGCTCAAAGCACTGCATCAACCTTGGCACAAACGACTCAGTGGCGCTCTAGCGATCCCTTAGACCAAGTGGTGCAATTTTATCGACAGCGCCTTAAAGGGAACGATTGGCAGGGGTTCCGCGAAGAAACAGTCGCCAATACAACACAGCTCTCTGCCCACCAAGCCAATCTTCAAGTTCTCGTCTCGCTGCCCAGAGAGAAGCCTGCTACACCATCGTCCTTAGTTGAGTTTAAGATCACCTACCAGAAGGGAGCCGTCGCTCAGAACAATGGATCTGGCACGACTCCTGGGTCTTCTGGGACTCCAAATGCAAGCACGACACAGGCAGAGATCCTCGCTCAGGTGCCTCCAACTTTGCAGT
>DATNQK010000397.1:0-5855 GCA_036704065.1 Stenomitos sp. | reverse complement strand
ACAGCGGTTGTAATCGTTGCCATTGTTGATTGGTTAAGTCTTTGCGTGAGATTGGATTGCGTGCAACCAATGTCAATTTGTTCTTCCTATGATGTGACTAATTCCATTTTAGCTCTCAGTTTTAAAACACGCCCTAGCTGTTTATCTGCTTCCACCGTTAAGAATGGTCGCATCCATAACGGGAAACAACGATTCAAATGCCGTGGTTGTGGACGACAGTTCATTGAACAACCCAGCAAAAAAGTGATCAATCAAACCACTCGTGAGGTGATTGACCGCTTGCTGTTGGAACGCATCTCTCTAGCAGGTATTACCCGTGCTGCACAGGTTTCCGAACAGTGGCTCCAAACCTACGTCAACCAGAAATACACCCAAGTCCCCCGCACGGTGCAGGTCATATCCAAAAAAAGGAAACTGACTCTTCAATGCGATGAGTTATACTCGTTCGTAGCTCACAAGGGAAACAAGCAGTGGGTTGGGTTACCCTTGATGCTGAAACTCGTGAAATTGTAGGAGTTTACATTGGGGTACGAGATGAAGCTGCTGCACGTCAGTTGTGGGACTCGTTGCCTGCGGTTTCTCGTCAGTGCGCGCTGGTTTACACTGATTTTTGGAGAGCCTATGTGTCAGTGCTGCCGAGCAAGCGGCATCGGGCTGTGGGAAAGGAAAGCGGAAAGACCAGCTACATCGAGCGATTTAACAATACATTGAGGCAACGAGTCTCTCGACTGGTGAGGAAAACCCTGTCCTTCTCAAAATCGGTAGAAAATCACATGGGTGCAATCTGGTATTTCATCCATCATTACAATGCATCATTACTTCTTTAGCACTACCACGCTGTGATGAGAACATACACCAATCCAGTCTACCCCGACTATTTTGCTGATCCATTTGTTTGGCAGCATCAAGCCACTTATTATGCCATCGGGACAGGCCCAGCAGAAGCAGCAGGACAAGTCACTGAGGCTCATAAACAGCGAGTCTTTCCGCTTCTGAAATCCAGTGATCTGGTCAGTTGGCAATTTGCGGGAAATGCGCTGATTCGTCCCGACTCAAAACTGGGGGATAACTTCTGGGCCCCAGAAGTTGCCTGCTGTAATGGTGTTTTTTACCTCTACTACTCTGTTGGGCAGGGAGAAAAAAACCATCATTTAAGAGTAGCTACTAGTGCAGATCCCTTAGGTCCTTACCAGGATATAGGCGAACCCTTAATTGATCCCAAAATCTGCCCGTTTACGATTGATCCCAGCCCGTTTCAAGACGATGATGGCCAGTGGTATCTTTTCTATGCTCAAGATTTTCTAGATGCAGAGAATGGGTTACGGGCAGGAACTGCACTGGTCGTTGATCGCCTGCTGACCATGACAAAATTAGCCGGAGAAGCAAGGGTTGTTTTGCGTGCCCGTCATGATTGGCAACGATATTTAGCGAATCGTCCAATGTATGGTGGCATCTATGATTGGCACACCTTGGAAGGCCCCTGCGTTCGCAAACACGACCAACGCTACTACTGTTTCTACAGCGGAGGAAGGTGGGAGACAGACAGCTATGGCGTTGATTATGGCATTGCCGATCACGTTATGGGCCCCTATTCTGACCATGGGAATGAACTAGGACCGCGTGTATTGAAATCTATTTCAGATTATGTGCTCGGTCCGGGACACAATTCGATCACAATTAGTTCTACCGGACAGGAATATATCGTCTATCATGCCTGGGATAGGGACATGAATGCACGTAGAATGTGTATTGATCGGCTTGTCTGGACAACAACCGGGCCTCGTTGTCTAGGCCCCACCTGGACGCAGCAAACGATGTAATTCTTGACTATCAATTCGGTTAGTACTCATCGGTTTCTATGTTTTAGCCGCAGTGGTCTAGCTTTTACAGGCTTAAGAAGCCTAAATCTCCAATGAAAATCATCCCTTCAAATGCCGTGATTGCGAACCACGTCTCATTGAACAACATAACCCAACAGGGATAGACCAATTCGCAAGAGAATGCGAGATTTTCTTCGCACTGAACGTTTGAGTTGCGACCTTATCAGATGACAATTCTGAAAAAGCCTTCCGATGCTTGAGGTTCAAAAATAGACCTTTTGCAGACACGCAACAGGATACAAAATATACTCTAGAAAAAATAACTTCCAAATAAACTGGTAAAACTGGGTAATCTGCTGTTTGTCGTTAAGATTTACCTTAGTGCTCCGAATCCATAGCCAAGCTAGTAATCCAATATGAGTACTAATTAAAAATAGAGGTTGAACGGGTATTGCGCCTAAGGTTGCCAGGGCAATCATAAAGCAATAACACCCTGTTAGCACGCCCAAAGCGAGTTTAAAGACTTTAGGTATACCAAGTTTTAGGGTTAAGGTTGCGATTTTAAATTCCTGATCTCCCTTTGCATCAGGGATATCTTTAAAAATTGCGATCGCAAAGGCGAACAACACCACAAATACGGTTAAAGCCCATACTTGCAAGGGTATATTCATCGGAGCATTGAAGCGCTGTTGAAAGTAAAGAAAAAACCCTATATTCACAATCAACCCACGAACTCCGAAAATACAAAGCGCAGCCCAAAAAGGAAAACGCTTTAATCTTATGGGCGGTAGAGAGTAGGCTGTTCCGATAAGAACACTTAAGAGTACCGTTAGAAACAGAATGCTTCCTTGCAAACCTGCCAACAATAAAGCTAGAACCCCTGTTATCGCTACAATGACCAGTCCTTGACGCTTGGAGAACTCTCCAGAGGCTAACGGTAGGGCAGGCTTATTAATACGGTCAATGGGTACATCTTCAAGCTGATTGAGCCCAACAATATAAACATTGGCACATAAACTCGGCACCAGCGCACCTAAAACGATGCCAACGAAACCAATCCAGGAAAATTCCATAGAGGGGAGCGTACTAGAACCCTCTGCCAACCTAGTTAGGGAATCTGCTAAAGCAATGATGGCTAAGCCTGCAACGCTTAGGGTTGTACCAATAATGGTATGAGGTCGAGAAAACTTCCAAAATACTCTTAAGTCATCCATCCAAAGTCTCTTAGTCGGAGAGATATCGTTATGACTCATTGCAGCATTCCTGATTTGCGTCCACACAGTAAACCGTAACGAATTAAGCCCTGACGATACCCACCAGACATACTGGTCAACGCAAGTGCGCCTTGTAAGGTTTGACCTCCAGTCCTTAAGAGTTTAATCAACGTACTTGGGTTTAATGCAGAGGTAATCACTTCGTCCCAAAAAGGTGCAACGGCTTCTGACCAATCTGCTGTTTTTACTTCCATGAATTCAAGATCCTCAGCTATCTGAGCGTATTCTGGCAAGGAAATTACATAAGGCAGATGATAAACCTTATAAATTTTTTGGAGCAACTTCTGTTCAGATGCTGTCAGCGGTGTCTCTGGAGAGATTACTCGGTGGCACCAAGTCGCCATGATAAAAATTCCATTGGGCTTTAGGACTCTAAAGCAAGACTCTAAAAACTTCCGCTTATCGGGCATATGCTCTCCACTTTCTAGAGACCACACTAAATCGAATGATGCGTCTGCAAAAGGCATTTGTAAGGCATCTGCCACTTGAAAGCAAGTCTGTGAGGTTAATCCTGCTTCTTGTGCCCGAACTTGTGCCCGATGTGCTTGAACTGGACTGAGGGTAATGCCTGTCACATTGGCACAGAATTTTTCTGCTAAATAAAGAGAACTTCCGCCAATCCCACACCCTACATCTAAAATGTCGTGGGCTGTATTTACCCTTGCCCATTGCAGCAGTTCTTCAATTAGATCAACTTGGGCCTGTTTGCGATCGCCCTTCGTTTTACCATCTTGACCATAAAAGCCATGATGCATGTGTTCTCCCCAAACCTGTTCCCACAGGCCTGAAGACACATCATAAAATTGTTGAATTTGGGATGACAGAGTAGAGGTCATAGGCTTCAATTCGTTTGCAAAGGATAGTGCAGTGATGTGGCCTTAGCAGATGGATCAAGCAGAAATAGCTTAGCGGACGTCTTTATAGTCTAAGAGGATGTCTAAGAAGTAGGAAATGGGCATTTCAGTAGATTATGGTGGGTCTTGCATAGCAATGATAGGGAAGCGAAGAACAAGCCTTACCACTGAAATTCTCCACGATATCGGCAGAGAGCGGACACAACGATTAGAGAGGGTCGATGCTATTGTGCGGCTACGCAAGCCCTCTTTACCTATCCCAGCCTTAGTTTGATGCAGTACCAATCCATCATTGAGGCTGATTGTTTGATGTTGAGCCGTACTAGATCAGTGCCGATCTATATAGAGAGTGATGCCGAGTTAAGCAGTCTTTTCTTGAAAAGCTATATGAAAACAGACTCCTGAGCGAGCATCCTCAAGGAAGGGGGGAAAGATGAAGCACCCTGCCATCTGTACTATTGCCGAACCTATTCCACTTTCGATGGAATTGTTTTTCCTGAATAATTCTTAATCTTACGTTACAGTTGACACCTACCTCTCTTGATCGAGCTTCGATGACCATCTTCATTAAATAGTCTGTTTTCATTCATATAAGCAAGGATTGCATACTAAGTTTCATAGGCTGAAACATAGATAGACAGGAAAAACCGCTAAATTATTTACAAAAATTTACATTTCGCAAAATATCGTGTAAACTTTCGTAAAGACCTATCAGATATCTTTTGCATAATCGCGAGTGGAGATCATCGATGCCATTTACAATCGACTCAGCTAGAGGGATCTTTCCCAACACATTGTCGGCGGATGCTGTTCCAGCCACAATTGCAAGATTCAACCAGCTCAGTGCTGAAGATCAACTCGCCCTTATTTGGTTTGCCTATTTAGAAATGGGTAAAACAATCACAATCGCAGCACCAGGGGCAGCAAGCATGGTTGTTTCAGAAAACACACTGAACCAAATCCTGCAAATGTCTTTCCGTGAGCAGTCTCAGGTTATGTGTGACCTTGCAAATAGGACTGATACACCTATTGGCCGAGCCTATGCCAGCTGGAGCATGAACGTTAAGTTGGGCTTTTGGTATCGCCTTGGCGAGTGGATGGAACAGGGTAAGGTTGCTCCAATTCCACAGGGCTACAAGCTTTCAGCTAATGCATCAGCAGTATTGACTGCAATTCAAAATCTTGACTCTGGTCAGCAAATTACAGTGTTGCGCAATGCTGTAGTTGATATGGGGTATAGCGCAGGTGCAACCACACGGGTTTCATCCCCTGTAGTCGTACCGACAAGTATTGCGGAGCGAACTCAAGTTTCAATTGAGGGCGTGACGAATCAAACCGTTTTAAGTTATATGAATAACTTAAATGCCAACGACTTTGATGCACTCATTCAGCTCTTTACTCCAGATGGCGCTTTACAACCACCCTTTCAAAAGCCAATTGTAGGGACAGAAGCTGTTCTAAGATTTTTGAAAGAAGATTGTCAAAATCTAAAGTTAATGCCAGAGCGCGGCATTGCTGAACCTGCTGAAGACGGTTACACCCAAATTAAGGTAACAGGCAAAGTGCAAACACCTTGGTTTGGTGCAAATGTTGGCATGAATATGGCTTGGCGGTTCCTGCTAGATCCCCAAGACAAGATTTACTTTGTCGCGATTGATTTGTTGGCTTCTCCTAAAGAGCTATTAAATCTAGCCCGATAAGGAAGTAGTTTTTACTAGTTCTATACAGAAGGGGGTATAAATATCGGCCCCTTTCTGTGTTGAAATCAATCATGCTATGCAACGCAAAGCCTAGAGATGTAGCTCTAAGAAGGTAGTAAACTTAGATTGAAAGTCAATAGACGGAACAAATGCAAGTTTTGACCACAAAGAAAATCAAAGATGGAAGCCTGAAGGGTTTGTGCTTTG
>DATNQK010000396.1:0-2840 GCA_036704065.1 Stenomitos sp. | reverse complement strand
ACAGCGGTTGTAATCGTTGCCATTGTTGATTGGTTAAGTCTTTGCGTGAGATTGGATTGCGTGCAACCAATGTCAATTTGTTCTTCCTATGATGTGACTAATTCCATTTTAGCTCTCAGTTTTAAAACACGCCCTAGTGTTTGGCTGAGCATGAAATGCATGCAAGCACGTTTGCAGATCAATTCTGCAAGCAGGAAGCCATACGACGGTTGGGGGAACAGTTGCCACCTGCTTGGATTAAGATTAGATTTTCGCAAATCATGTCCTTAATTGTATCCGATACCATACAGCGGGTGTTGCTGGCGATCGCATTGACAGCACTAGACGACGGTTACCGCTAGCAATAAACGCCTTGAGAGCCGTCAACTCTTAGACGACAGAGGTACTTGCATCTGCTGTAACTACCACTCTGGAAAGACATCTAGGATTTCACTCTCTTTAAAGGGTAATAATCTGTAAAACTATTTCGCTTGCCATTGGACAAGATATTAAAGAGCATAAAAGACTTAACAAGTCCTCGTCTTCGTTATGAGAAACTAAGCAATAATCCTTATTATATGGAAGGATGCTGCACTTCAATTAATATGGGCAATTGAATCGGGCTATTGAACTTTTAGACCGATCAGATCGAGCGCTAATACCAGTCAGTTTGAAATACTTGCTCGGCCAACCTTATGCTTCAACAACCAACCCTCGAAATCTCAGGCATTTATGAAGTATGTATAGGGGTTGACGACCCTGTTTCTGCTATTCAATATTGGTCATTATTTGGCTATCGTATCCATGAAACGGGTCAATTATCGGCTGACCAAGCCAAACGGCTCTATGGTGTAAATTCAGAATTACAGTCGATCCGCTTGGCCCATGCTCATGCTGACCACGGTTGGATTCGATTAATGGTCTGGCACAAAACAGCTCAAGAAGGTTGGGGGCTAGGATCAATGAAAGTGAAAGGAAACCGCTGGGCCACGACGTTAACTAATGATATATTGAACATCTTGAATCACGTCGAAGCAGCAGCCAATGCGGGACTAGATATTAAATATACCCATCCACATTGGGAAGTCATCTATAACAAAGCAAGAAAAAGTCGTCCCTTTTTCGATCCTGCGATTGGTGTACGAGAAATGCTGTTGCTACAGCCATTGTCTCGGCAGGTTTTGTTTCAGCGGTTTGGCTATACAATGCCTCACTACGGCAGTGTTGACGAGAATGCACCCTGGAAGACGAGCCAATTTACCCATATGGGATTGGTGATTCAAGACGATAGCAAGGAGACCCTCCGCTTTTACGAAGCAGTGTTAGGGTTACTGCGCGTGCGGGATGATGTGGAAACCAGTTATGAATCTTCTCTAGCAGGTCAAGAAATCTTTGATCTGCAACCGGGTGAGTTATTCTTCGTGACGGCCTTTGATGAGCCTCGTTCTTCTGCCGTTGATAGTTCCGCCGTTCGCTCCGGCAGATTGTATATCATCAGATTTCCTGAAGCGATTCCCATTCCGTCTCAGTTTGAGCAGTTTCAGCCTGGATGTTTAGGGATGTGTTTGTATACCTATCGTGTAGGCTCTTTAGAAAACTTTCGCGATCTCCTTCAAGCCAGTACAGCTCAAAACCTAACTCCTATCGTTAGCAATGAATTTGGCGAGAAAAGCTTATCCTTTCAAGCGCCAGATGGCTATTTTTGGACATTGCTAGAAGATCGATAAGGATAACCTAGCGGTGCAATACCCCCTCGATGGTTTTTATGAGCCTTCTCCAGCTTCAGGTAGGGGGAATCTTTCTCCGCGTAAATAAGTATCGAAGTGTTTTTGAAAATATAACCAGGAGGTCATATCTGCGTCATCGAGCAATGATTGAGGTGCCGTTTTATATAAGGACATCCGCCCATTCATCTCATCTTGCAGAAGCGGTGGCAGTTCATCAAACCCTTCAACTTTATGCCCATAAGCGCTATAGACTAAGTGTCCAGGGCGATCGCCCATTTTCATCCAAGGTACCCAGGGGCCAATTCGATCCCAACAAAGCTGTACATTAGACACTGAGACAACGTCTGGGTTTAAGAGGTCTTCTGTAGGAACTGAAATTTTAAACAATTCTGCTGCTTGATAAGTAGGATTGGGACTAAACTCAGCAAACTTTGGCTCTGTGGCGAGTGGATTTGGATAGGTTGTAAACAAGTCAAAGACATAGGTCGTTTGATCGCCTGAAACAAGTGCGGGCAAAGTTCCTTTAAAGCAGCCCTGTACAGGATTGTTAGAAACATGCACGACGGTAAGACTTTCTTGTGTCCAAGGATTATCCCATCGATGCAGAATTTCACCTGTTTCTGGCTCAAGATAATACGTGAGTTCTCTAGAAGTAAAATCCCAACTATTTTCAGTGATGGGGATGCATCGACTGACGCTTACCCCTAACATTTTAAATAAACGGTTTCTTTTTTCTCCAGGTATAAAAGCGTAAATTGAGCCTGACCAAACCATAAATGTTGACTGATTTGGATCAAGAGATGAACGGGTTTTTACCCAGTACTTAGCCTCGAAGTCTCGGGTTTCAATGGCCATAGATGTTCTCCTCATGCTCTTACAGTCTATCGCAGCCTTCCCAGCATGCATGGGTATTCTCAGCGCCAGTGCTCAAGAGTTTACAGCAGTATTCTAACGGCTCGTTTGGGGAGCCCTTGACGTAAGCACATCAGCGAGTGGGTATTATTAGTAAAGCTATACTCTAAAGAAAATGCAGAAGGGAAATCGATACCCTTAAAATTCATCTTAATGAACAATGAAAGAGTCAAAAGAGACCTATTACGAGATCTTAAATGTAAAAGAAGGATGTACGAAAGA
>DATNQK010000395.1:0-6852 GCA_036704065.1 Stenomitos sp. | reverse complement strand
ATCGGCGTGCCAGGGGAACTGTATCTAGGGGGCGATCAATTGGCGCGTGGCTACCTCCACCATCCCGACCTAACCGCAGATCGCTTTATTCCTCATCCCTGGAGTTCAGCCCCTGGCAGTAGGCTGTACCGCACTGGCGACTGGGCACGTTACCGACCGGACGGCACCCTGGAATTTTGGGGCCGCAAGGACGACCTCGTCAAACTGCGCGGCTTTCGCATCGAACTCGGCGAAATCGCAGCACAACTGTTACACCATCCCAGTGTGCGGGCTGCCACGGCGATCGCCATTGATAAAGGCACCCCACAAGCGCGACTCGCAGCCTATGTTGTCCCCACCGATCCAAGCACCTTGGCCAACTCCCTGTGGCCCACAACCTTACGCCGCCATTTAGCAGACTGCCTACCTACCTACGCAATTCCCGCCGAGATTGTTCCCTTAGCAGAACTCCCCATCGCCCCCAACGGAAAAGTGGATCGCGGCGCCCTTCCTATTCCTGATCACATCGCACCTGCCGAAGACTACATCCCCCCTCGCACACCCCTCGAACGAGAGATGCAACGTCTGTGGCAAGGGGTGCTAGGCATGCAGGCGATTGGCATCCACGATAACTTCTTTGCCCTTGGGGGTCATTCCTTACTTGTGACCCAACTGCTAACCCGTATTCAGACCACTTTTCAAGGGTATCTCACCCTACGACATTTCTTTGACAACCCCACCATTGCAGGCACCCTCGCCCATCTGCAACTGCAAACATCCTCGTCCCAGACTGCTATCAACACCGTTCCCGATCTGATCACCGATACCCAACTTGATGAGCGCATCATTCCGAGTTCTCAGCAAGCGACCCTTCCGCCCCAACGCATTTTCCTCACTGGGGCTACGGGATTTTTTGGAGCCTTTCTTCTCGCAGAACTGCTGCGCCAAACCACTGCATCCGTCTATTGCCTTGTTCGCTGTAGCAACGCCGCCCAAGGCAAGCAACGCCTCCAATCCATTTTGCAGACGTACCTGCTGTGGAACGACACTTGGGGTGATCGCCTACAAATCGTGCCAGGGGATTTAACCCTGCCGCAATTTGGACTGCACGAGACCGACTTTGATGACCTCGCCAGCATCTTAGATGCGATCTATCACAACGGAGCCTGGGTCCATCACCTCTATCCCTACGCCATCTTGAAAGCCAGTAATGTTTTGGGGACCCAAGAGGCCATCCGTCTTGCCTGTCAAGGGAAAAGCAAACCCCTGCACTATATTTCTACCCCGAATGTCTTTTCGGGCTTGGGGCACTCCGGCATTCGTACCATTGCTGAATCAGACCCCATCAACAATGAATGCTTGCCCCACGATGGCTACGTGCAAAGCAAATGGGTTGCCGAGTCTCTTGTGTGGGCAGCCATGGCGCGTGGATTGCCTGCCAGCATCTACCGTCCAACACGGATTGGCAGTCACAGCCAAACGGGCCTGTACAACCCTCAAGATTTTCTGTATCGCCTCATCCAAAGCTGCTTAACACTCCAAAGCTACCCATCCGGCACCTTAGCCGAGAACGTCATGCCCGTGGACTTTGCCAGTCCAGCCATTGTTTACCTCTCTCAACGTCCAGACTGCCTTGGCAAAGCCTTTCATCTTGCCCATCCAGAGCCTCTCACCCCCGAGCCATTGGTGGCAGCCGCAACAACTTTAGGCCATCCCCTAAGTGCCCTGCCCTATGCCGACTGGCGCGTCCGTCTTTTATCCCATGCGGATCGCTTCCCCGACAGTCTGCTTGCAACCCTTGTCCCCTTCTTCCCCGCTCCTAATGCCGAAAGCAACCCTACGCCAGCCGCAGAACTTCACTTTTGCGATCGCCACACCCGTACCGGACTTGCAGATGCTTCTTTCCAATGTCCGGAACTGACCCCGGCCTATTTCCAGCGCTTCCTGCAACGCCTGCCCCAAACGAATCGCCTAGGCAGCGAGAATCCCTGAGCACTTTCATTGTTTTCCCTAAAAGGTATACAGTTCATGACCCTCTCAACTTCAACTCGCCCCTCTGTACAAGAGGCTCTCCAGACCTTTATTCACGCGTATAACCAGCGCACCCAAACCTCAAAAGCGCGCGCCCAAACCTATCGCACCGTCCTTGCAGATCGCCGCCTATCAGATGGCTTTTGCCATCCCTTAAAAGAACTGGTTTATCCTATCGTCGGTCATCATGGTGAAGGGTCACGCTTTTGGGACATCGACCAAAACGAATATCTCGACCTCGCCATGGGGTTTGGAACAGCCCTTTTCGGCCACAATCCACCCTTCATCCGTGCCGCCATTGCCGAACGCCTAGATTGCGGTTTTGCCCTCGGCCCCCAATCTGACCTCGCGGGAGAAGTTGCCCAACTCATTTGCGACCTTACGAAAATGGAGCGGGTCACCTTCTGCAATACGGGCACCGAAGCAGTGATGACCGCTTTACGGTTGGCGAGGGCTGCAACTGGACGCCAGAAAATTGCCTTCTTTTCTCGTTCTTACCACGGTCATTCAGATGGCACCCTCCTAGAACAAGGTATGGAAGCAGGTCAACCCCAAACTATTCCCAGCGCACTCGGGGTACCTACAACCCTGGCAGAAACTACCCTCGTCCTCGACTACGGCGAACCCTCCGCCTTGGCAGAAATCACCGCCCATGCCGATGATCTGGCTGCCGTCCTAGTCGAACCTGTACAAGATGCTTGCCCCGACCTCCAACCCCAGGCTTTTTTGCAGGATTTGCGATCGCTCACTCACGCGAAGGGCATTGCACTCATTTTCGATGAAATGCTGACGGGGTTTCGCATCCATCCTGGAGGCGCGCAAGCATGGTTCGGCATTGATGCCGACATCGCCACCTACGGCAAAATCATCGGCGGTGGTCTTCCTATTGGGGTGATCGCAGGCAAAGGCACTTACATGGATCGGATTGATGGCGGAGCTTGGACTTTCGGTGAAAACTCGGCTCCCACTGTCGAGAAAACCTTTTTTGCCGGAACCTACTGCAAGCACCCCCTTTCTATGGCAGCGGCGCTAGCCGTTCTCACCCATCTTAAAGAATGCGGTCCAGCATTACAGCAATCTCTCAACAACAAAACTGAACGCTTTATCAGTTCCATGAATCACTACTTCCATTCAGAAGACCTCCCCATACAACTGGCGAACTTTGGTTCTCTTTTTAACGTGATTTCCGACCGCACAGCCTCAGAAAAACATGCTCCCTCCCAAGCTCTGCCACCTGAACGCATCGTCTTTGAGTTAATGAACTACCACCTTATCTACCGGGGCATCTATCTCCTCAGTGGGGGTGGCTTCCTCTCAACTGCTCATACTGATGCAGATTGCGATCGCGTTCTCGAAGCTGTTCGTGACACGGTTAGGGAGTTGCGAGAGTCAGGACTTTTGCCCTAACCCCAAGACCGTTTCCTTTCATCCTCATTCCTTTGCATTCCTAAAGATTAACCCTATGACTTCTATTGCACAGACAAAGCCTGTAACGATGGCCGACTTTGACCCTTTTGCCCGCATGTACAACGAATACTGGGGACCCCATTATTGCACCACGAATCTACCAATTTTGGAGACTTTACTCCTCAACAATCTACCTACCCATGCCCAACTTCTCGATCTATGTTGCGGCACAGGTCAGTTATTGGCACAGCTTAGCCAGAAAAGTTTTCATCTGACGGGTCTAGATGCCTCTGCGCAGATGCTCCACTATGCCGCCCTCAATGCTCCACAAGCTTCCCTCATCTGCAATGATATTCTTGCGTGGATACCCCCTTCAGAGCAATTTGATGCCGTGCTTTCCACTTCCGCTTCTTTGAATCACATTCTGACACTTGACGATCTCAGTCGGGTTTTTAGAAAGGTTTATCAATCGCTGATCTCCGGTGGAACCTTTCTCTTTGAATTCAATCTCCCAGAGGTGTATCAATCGATGCATGCTGAGAAAGAAGGGGATGTGCGAGAGGATTATGCCTGGGCAAGCATCTGTGAGTATGATGGGGCACAAAATCTCGGTCAAATCCACATGACTCTCTTTACGCCAAAAGGAGATCTTTGGCAGCGACAGGATCGCCAATGGCCTTTGCGGGGGTATACGTACCTAGAACTCCAATCTTGCCTGGAGCAAGTCGGGTTCCAGGCGATCGCATTCTATGATGCCGAGCGGGAGTTTAACGTTGTTGGTGCTGCTGGAGATACATTTTGCATCGCTCGCAAACCCAGTTCAGCAGCAACCACATAGAACGACAAACCACAATCGGTTTTTGCACAAAGTGAGATTTACCTTAAGGAGAACTCTAATGTCATCTAACCTTTCTAATATCCAAGCAACCTATAAAGTCGTCATCAATCACGAAGAACAATATTCCGTATGGCCGACTTATCGGGAAAATGCCCTCGGCTGGTTTGATGTAGGGAAAACTGGTACACAGGAGGATTGTCTGGCCTATATTAAAGAAGTATGGACGGATATGCGCCCCCTGAGTCTACGCAAACAAACGCGTGATTTAGACCTAACCTTAGGGCAGTAAAGAAATCTGCTGAGGAACCACGGAAAGCGAATGATAAGTGCCCCTGAAATTATCAACCATGTATCAGACGGTCTTCTAAATCACAAGCTTTCCGTCCTTCTCAACCGTTGGGGTAATAGTGAAGGGTAATGGTCAAGAACAAAGGGAGCGATTGTAGTGATGCACAAAATACCAGATTGCCCCCGTATGATTGCTCAACCCCTTGGAAAAAGATAATGCTTGACTAACTAATCACCCTACCCTCTGCCACACAGTGTCGATCCTACTTTCAGATATCAATAATCTCTTTTTAAGTGCAGAAGTTCATTGTTCCCTAAAGTGCATACTGAGCAATGAATCAAGTTAATAATCGTTTTGCCTATTTTGCTTTAGTTGCAAAAAACAATCCTTGTATTGGAGAGAATTATAAATTTTTAATTTGTGTATTGCTGAATATAATAATTAGTACCATGTCTACCTAATCTAATTTTTTTGTTAGAAACAATAAGTAAGTTTTGTGTTGTGGAATCTACTATGAAATATTTGGATGCCATGAAAGAATCTAAAGGACGTTATTCTTGACCTTTGTATAAGAAATTCTCTAACTTTAATCTAATAAAATAATAAAACCAAGGTGAAGGATATAGTAATTCTCGCAATCTATTGCTATAGATTGCGAGAATATGTAATCTATTAATTACTTTGAAATTAGCCAGAAAGAGGTTATACTACCTTTCATTTCGATTTAACTTGTGCAAAAGGGCAAGAAAAGCCCACGCCTTTGAATGGTGGGATGTAGCGGGAAGCGCTTTTAAGCGCAGTTTGTCTTTGGCCTGAGACTCAATCTATTGTTGAATCTCTTTAGGTCAATTCCCCTTGCTCTGTGGTGAAGTCTTGAGTGTGGACTTTTATCCCACCAGCAAGTTCATTTTGATACCCCGTCTGTTTGCAGTGGGGTCGTTCATGAAAAATAATTTCATCTCGCTAGTTTTTCTATGGATTACAAAGTCTATCAACCAACCTATTCTCTTCTAGACTATATAGCTCGTAATTTGGCTATTGGAAAAACGATTATTGGCGCATATTCCAAAATAAAAAATCGTCGTATTGAGCGGTCGGTGTTTGGTGCATCCGTTGAAATAACAGATCGCTGTAATGCTGGATGTTCCTATTGTTATGTTTACGATCAATCATGGGATCAAAATAAACGTATTCGAGGTTATTTGGAGTTAGATCCTGCTAAGCATCGCGAAATTGAAGATGGAGTCTTTGAAACATTAAATCAACTTAAAAAACAGGGAATTGTTCATGTAACTTTAGTTGGAGGAGAGCCATTACTTTTCCCAAAAGCGATATACAGAGCAGGAAAAATGTTTCCTGTTGTCTATGTTGTCTCTAATGGATCAGTAAAATTTCCAGTAGACTATCCACGCTCTGTTGTTATAAGTGTGTCAATTGATGGCCCACCAGAATATCACAATCATGCAAGAGACCCTCTTGGCTTTTTTAGTAAGCAAAGCTATCGCAATTTAACTGGCATGTCAGCATATATTGTTCGCAATATTAATAATTCTCAACGAGGCGCATACGTCCACATTACCCTAAACCGAAAAAGTATTTCTTTGTTTCCTCAAGCTATTGATTGGTTTGTTAAAGATATTGATAAGCTGCGAGGGGTTGTTGTGTCTGGTGCTGCTACTCAAACCATTGAAGATCCTTTCACTTTAACACCTGATGACAGGCAAGTGATCAAGAGGATGATTGAGGATGCGCAGGCTAAGTATGGGAAAAAACTGTTTCCTTTTAATCAGCCTAGTGTAAATAATTTCTTATTTGACTCAGAGCACATAATTAAAAATCATAGAGAATGTACGGTATCGCGTAGAGTTGATAGCTACGATTTCTCTGGCCGTGTAGTTGGGAAGTGTGTTTTGCGAGATACTACTAATTGTGAAACCTGTGTTTGCAATCTCACAGGTCTAATGCGATCAGTATCTCGTCTGGATCCTCCAACGCTCTCTGGATTGTACTCTACCTGCTTTGGGTAAAACATATTCTCGAGTGAGGAAAGGCGTTGTTGCAGAAGTAGGTGTTAATGGAGTGTAATGCGATCATTCCTCTGACACATGAAGTTCAGCCCCAAACAGATGAAACAGCAATACCGAGTCCGGAACTGGGGTGCGTACAATCTAGGGCGTGTTTTAAAACCTAGAACTAACTCATCAGAGCCAAAGGAGGATACTAGCAATGGTGAGCATAGCAAGATAGTTCTTTGCCCGTTTCTCATAACGCGTGGCAATGCGTCTACACTGCTTCAAGCGATTGAGCG
>DATNQK010000394.1:0-9879 GCA_036704065.1 Stenomitos sp. | reverse complement strand
TATAGGATGCAGCCGTAAACTTTCCTGGTGCAACAAAGCGTGGATTAACACGTAAATCTGAAGGGCTCGTGGCGATCGCTGTAGGCTCTCCGCCAAACCACAAGTTAGAGCGGAAGGTTAAACCATTGACAGCCGGGATATAGGTCATTTGACCACTGCCGGATTGAACAAAGAGATTATTGATAATGCTTGTGTCTTCATGATTCGCATCCCTGTCAAGCGAGACTAGCGTGTGGATGCCCTTATAAAACGTGTTATTAAAAATCCGAGTTCGCTTCAGGCCACCGCCTTTTTGATAACTGCCATATACCAGTCCATCTCCCGAGTTCACCACAATATTGTTCGTAATTGTAATGTCGCTCAACGGATTGGAATCAGCGCCGTAATCCTCATTGGCCATCTGAATGCCCGAGGCAGGCCAAGGGTATCGATAAAAGCGGGTATCTCCCGTTGAATAGACAAGATTAGCCGCCACACAAGATTGAGTGGCATTATCTAGATAAATCTCAACGCTGTAATTGTCATACACACGATTGCCCACGATACGGCAGTTCTGTGCCAGGAAGCAGCCAATTCCTTCGCCGTGATTGTTGAATGATGTGTTGTTTGCAATCGTGACATTCTGCGACCTGCCCGCAGAAATCCCCATGCCCCATCCTCCAGAGATGGTATGAGAACTATTTGATAGGTTGGTCATGTAAACCGTATTCTGCGATACCCAGACATCACTACTGTTATAGATCCCGATTCCAGTTTTGAACGAGTGATGTACGACATTACGCCGAAGTCTGATGTTCTTTGCTTCCCAAGTGCTGAGCGACACATCTGGGGCATTGCGTAACTCCAACCCTTCCACATCAATGTATTGGCCCCCAATGCTCAGCATTTGGGGGTATGTGCCTGTCACATGGGTGCCGTCTAGGATTGGTTTTTCCCCAGGGTAAGCCTTAATGATTAGCCGACGAGTCGCTGTTGCGATAGTGCCAACCCAAATCTGTTGATACAGCTCATAGATTCCTCCACGCAGCCAAACCGTACCGCCTTGATTGCCTACCCGATCAATTGCGGTTTGAATACTGCGCAGAGGTGCAGCAATCGTGCCGGGGTTACCATCGTCCCCCGTCGGTGAAACGTACAATGTTAGGGCGGTGGCAGATGTTGCTGTGCTACCGACCCATAGCCCAAGGCTTAAGAGAATTCCCACTGTAAAGTGACAACATTGGGCCATAGAAGCATCCTCAACATAGAAATGGCGCGACAGAAGCTGCGCAGCTCTACTCGTTCTAGCCTGAGCTGTTTACATCCTTGGCATTTATACTGTTGAGTTACTAACGAGTCAAGACTTATTAGTCGATGCTAATGGACTGTGGCCCAGTGCCATTGCTGCGGTTATCGGCAGCGTTTGAAGCCGGAGATTCAACGGATACGCCAATTTCACGCTCTAGCCAGGTCTTGACTGGATCGTCAGAGAGATTGAGCCGCATCAGACCTGAGACAAACCCACCCATAAAAGCGACAGGTTTTTGTACAAACTCTTGAAAAATTGGGGACAATTCTTGGATGAACATGGCGGCTTTATGAGGCATCAACCGTTAGATTCTAACGCTCTCTTATTGCATCTAGCAGGCGGAGACTGACCCTATGAGTTCAACGCCGCCTGTTTGACCAAGGCTCGATGGTTTAGAGCGGACGGTACGCGCGGTAGTTAATAGTGGGGAAGATATTGTCCATCGCGGCCACTTTCTCGACCCAGCCAGAATCGATTTTGCCTGCTTTAATATCCTCGTACAGCTTGTAGAACCGCATCATGTGGGTGCGTGTACGCCGAACGGCATAAGGCACCATGGTTCCAGTGCGCATAATAAACGCCCAGTCAGATGACTGTGCCAAGAGCAATTCTCGTGCTGCTTGGTTCAAGGCTCGCCACTCTAACTCATCGGCAGGTTCGCGTTTTGCTAACTCAATCATCCGCTCTGCGCCCTTATGCAGGTGAGGATAGATCCAGGCGTTGGTCTCGTTGAGCCAATATTCGTGGAATCCTTTATAACCCCAACTCGACTGAGAGGGCCGACACACTTGCTGGGTTGGATTGCCGCGCAGATAATCTGCCAGGTGGGTCATTTGGTAGGTTTGTTGGTCGTACCAAGACTTACGGCAGAGGAAGTCAATAAATTGAGGGCCTTCGTACCGCCAGTGGCCGAATAACTCGGCATCGTAAGGAGACACGATAATGGGTGGACGCTGCATGATGCCATGCAGATGTCGAACCTGTTGTTCGCGGTTGATCATGAAGTTACCCGCATGTTCCGCTGCCTTTTCTCGTGCCCAATAGGGGTCGTAGAGGGCTTTATCGCTGAGGCCCAAGCCTTTGCCTGTAATTTTGTGGTACTTGATGCCCACATTTTTGCGCTGGCCATTGGGCATGATGTAGGGCTTGATGTACTCGTAGTCTGCTTCCCAGCCTAAGTCTTTATAGAATTCGCGGTATTCGGCTGCGCCAGGATACCCCACAACCGATGACCACACTTGTTGAGAAGACTCATGGTCTCGACCAAATGCGGCAACGCCTGTTTCGGTGAAGATGGGGGCATAGCTGCCATAGCGTGGGCGTGGGCGGGCGTACAAAATGCCATGACCATCGGTGAGGAAATACCGCAGGCCGACATCGGCCAACATCCGCTCTAAGCCCTCATAGTAGGCACATTCAGGGAGCCAGATGCCGCGTGGGGCGCGTCCAAAATACTCTTCATAGTTGTCGCAGGCGACTTGCAACTGTGCCCATACCGCCTGGGGATACATCTTCATGAGGGGCAGGTAACCGTGGGTGGCCCCGCATGTCATAATTTCAAGATTATTGCTGTCTTGGAACCCTTTAAAGGCCTTAATTAAATTGCGATCGCAATCTTCCCAGTAGGCGCGAATGCGACCAAATTCTTCAACATAGTATTCCGCTAAGTATTTAAGGTGTCCGTTGAACTGGTTGCGCTCCACTTCTAGCGTGGCCAGTTCCTCTAGGGTTGCAAGGTAATTGTCGTAACGCTCTTGGAGCAATGGATCGCTCAGCATCGCCAGCAAGGGTGGCGTCATGCTCATAGTGATCTTGAAGTCGATCCCGTCTCGTTTCAGCCCTTCAAATACTTGCAGGAGGGGCACATAGGTTTCGGTGATGGCCTCGTAAAGCCATTCCTCTTCGAGAACATAATCGCTTTCGGGATGTCTAACAAAGGGAAGGTGGGCGTGTAGAACCAAGGCGAGATAACCGAAGGCCATAGGGCTTTTAACCAATAGAGTTTATAAATAACGGAAACAGCAGTGAGATGATCCCCTCATTCAAGTCTCTATTGTGCCAGAGCAAGCCCTTCCCGAACCGTAAATATGCTTAGATGGCTGGAATAATTTCATGGCTTTTTTGCTCTGCTGTTCCCGTCAGAATTGTTCAAAGTTTGAGTCATCTTAAGAGGGGCCTTTGCGCATACGGGATGGGTTTTTGGCGCGGATTGCTGTAGCAGCAGTGGGTGGAGTGGATTCGGCGTCTGCTGCGAACCCTTCCACACGGCTATACCAGCGTATTAGGACACGGCCTAGGCGCAGGGAATCGTGACGTACAAGGTGTGTTTGCGGATCTTCATCCATGATGTTGGCCAGAATGACTCGGCATCCCAATCGCAGCAACTCATCCCGATCCACGGGGATGGGGTGGGAGTTCTCTTGGGCATAACGGCTTTGGGCGGCGTGGGAGGGTGCTTTTTTTTGCACCAGCACGGCATCGAAAATTCGGCGTCCCGCTGCGGCATAGATGGCTTTGATATGGTCGGAGACCCGATAACCTGTGGTTTCCCCAGGTTGGCTCATGATGTTGCACACATAAATGCGAGGAATGTCTGTGCGTTGAGCGATCGCCTCAACAATTTCGGGCACCAATAGGTTGGGGATGACGCTGGTATACAAACTCCCCGGCCCTAAAATAATAAAGTCGGCTTCGGCGATCGCATTTAAGACACTGGGCAAGGCAGGCGGACGCGAAGGCGTACATCCAATGCGCACAATTCGTCCACCCGCTGCACTAATGCGGGATTCACCTTCAATGCGGCGTCCATCGTCAAACTCAGCCCAGAGGCGCACATCGCTGAGAGTGGCAGGCAGCACTTGACCCCGCACGGCCAATACTTGCGAACAGGTGGCGATCGCTTGTTCCCATCCATCGGTAATTTCGCTCATCGCCGACAGGAACAGATTGCCAAAGCTATGGCCTGCGAGTCCGTCACCTGTTCGAAAACGGTATTGGAATAACTCAGTAATTAACTTTTCTTGATCGGCTAAGGCTGCTAAACAGTTGCGGATATCTCCTGGGGGCAAACCGCCCATTTCCCGCCGTAGGCGTCCTGAGGAACCACCATCGTCAGCAACGGTCACGACTGCGGTAATATTTGCGCTGTACTCCTTTAACCCACGCAGCAGCGTCGAAAGACCAGTTCCGCCTCCCACCGCGACAATTTTGGGGCCACGGTTTAAGCGGCGATGGGCTAGAAGCCGATCCACTAGCTCGTCGTCACCCTCCGGCATTAGGACTTCTGTAATCGAACCGAGGGTGCGTGTTTGGCCCCACCACACCAGTAAGGCCCCTAACCCAATCACCAACGGGCCACTAATGTAGCTCGGTAGATACTGGGTCAGGATTTGCAGAATTTTCTGCGATAAGCGAATGACGTAAAAAATGGGCGTTAGCTTAATGAGAATTGCTAAGCCCAAAACCGTAAATAAGACGCCAATGGCACTAATAAATAGCCAGCGTTTGACGGACAAACCTGGCGCCAACCACTTTACCGACTGTCCGAAACGACCTGAGAATTGTTGACCCGTTTTCTGTTTGATATGGCGTACTGCATTTTTAAACAAAACCATAATTGCCCACAGGCAAATACCTGGATTTTAGAATCGGCATCTAACAATCTCTGAACAACAATGCAAATCTTAAACGCAACCTTTAGCAATTCAACCCAGGGAATAATTGAGGATTATCCGTCATTCTTCCTCCCGCTGGATTGAATTAAGGCAGGTCTGATACGTCAAAATGTTGCATCGGTTCGGAACTGGATTTAATGCGGCGAATCGGTAAATTCGCAATGAGCGCAGTCGTTCGCTGGTCCGATTCTAACGATAAATCTAAGCTATCCATGTCTAGTTCCACGTAACGGGAAACAACCTCAAGGATATCTCGACGCAAACATTCCATCATTTCAGGCGTTAAATCGGCCCGGTCGTGGGCAAGGACGAGCTTGAGACGACGCTTAACCTGGTCTCGACTAGTGGTATGGTCTGGCCCCCAAAAGAGGCGTTCTATCAGCTCGTTAATCATAAGAATTTAAACTCAAGCCTTCAAATTTTTACAATTGCATGTCGAAACCGCACTCAATTTTTCCGGTACAGCCATAAACCGCAAATCAGGGTTTTTGCCCTATTATTTCGACTTAAACAAGCGGCGGAGCCGTCCTAATAACGTATCGTAAGAGGCAGTGAGATCTAAAAACTCGACTTCTTTCCCTTCGATGCGTTGCACAATATTGTTCAATGCCATCTTACTCAGAGAGCTTTCCTCCGAAGAGACAATGGGTTCGCCACGGTTGGTGGCAACGATGACTTTTTCATCATCTGGAATCACACCCAACAGAGGGATAGACAAAATTTCTTGCACATCGCTGACTGACATCATGTCGTTGGCTTGCACCATCGCTGGGCGGATTCGGTTGATGATCAGCGAAACGTTTTTGACTCGGTTTGCTTCTAATAAGCCAACCACACGGTCGGCATCTCGCACCGCAGAAATTTCGGGTGTGGTGACGACGATTGCTTCGTCGGCAGGGGCGATCGCATTTTGGAAACCCATCTCAATTCCAGCAGGGCAATCGATGAGTACAAAGTCGTATTTTTTCGTAAGCGCATAGGCCAACTGCTTCATTTGATCCGGTGTGACCGCATCTTTATTGCGATTTTGGGCAGCAGGCAACAGCACTAAATCGCTTTGGCGTTTGTCACGAACAAGGGCTTGTTCTAAGCGACATTGCCCTGCTAGCACTTCAAGAGCGGTATAAACCACTCGATTTTCTAAGCCTAAGAGTAGGTCTAAATTACGGAGTCCAAAATCGGCATCCATCAAGGCCACAGAGCGACCATTACGCGCTAATGCAGTGCCCAAGTTGGCGGTGCAGGTGGTTTTACCAACGCCTCCCTTCCCAGAGGTAACGACAATAATTCGACCCATATCGGTTTGTATACTCGCTACTTAAATTCTCGCTTCAAATGGTTTGGTGAAACCCGATGCTAATGTCCAACTCAACTTCAATCACTATTATCTAGTATTCAGTTCAACCGCGCTTCAGCGCTTGGCGAACTCAGAAGCTGGGACAATTTGAATGCCTTCGGTGCCAATAAAGGCAACTTCAGGGTGCACGTGATTTGGCAACTGTTCTGGAGCTCGGGCAACCTGATCGGCAATGCGCAGCTGCGTAGGGTTCATATGTAACGCCATAATATAGCAGTTGCGCTCCCCCGTAGCCCCCGCATGGGCAATGCCCCGCAGACGACCCCAAACCAAGATGTTACCATCTGCCACGATACTGCTGCCAGGATTTAAGTCGCCGACCACCACGACAGACCCTGGATGGCGCACTTCTGTTCCAGAGCGCAAGGTTGTTTCGAGGTAGAGTGGCTCTGCTAAGACTGCATCCGCCTGAACGGGCGCAAAGTTAACCGCTTGGCTCTGAGCCAGGGTGAGTACCGGAGATTCTTGCTCTACAGAGTAGCCTGCCGTGGCAGCGGCGATCGCCGTTTGGCGACGGCTAGTAACAATCCGCTTCAGGCGAAGGTTGGCCGCAGAAAGTGCATCTGCCAGTTGTTCTAGCTGACGCAGATCGATGAGCCGATCTTGAGCCATTAGGCTAACAGCGGTATTGGGAGGCCAAATATTAGGACTCGCATCCAACCGATGTTGGAGTTGCTCCCATAAGTTCGACCATTCTACATTTGCGACCTTTGTTGACGGTAAATGCAGGCATAACATCCCTGCTTCCGCCTTAAAAAAAATATGTCCGCTCTGGACTGCACGTTCAGCAGGAGACGCATTGGCCAAGGGGTTTGGTTTTTCCTTGGGCGGCTCAGGGACATCAATATTCGGCTCCATACATCATCCTTAAGGTCAACATCCAAAGACTAGGACTCTGCCCACAACGCTGTCCGTCGGTTCCTAAATCTTTGAGAGATGAGGATGGGATAGGTCGCTTCAGACACATTAGCGCGGCGTAGCACTAGTGGATGCATTGGGTCTTACCACACTTAAGCGTTGGCTGACAATAGTGATGCCGTTGTCTTTCACTAAAATTGCTGAGATCCAATGTCTTGAAGGTTGCTGTGGGGCTTGCCCTACTTTAAACACGCCTCCCGCAGATAACGGTTCTAATGCGATCGCCGAGGGCCGAAGATACCGTTCTGGTGTAATGGGTTCTTCCAGTGCTGAACCGAGGAGGAGTGCATCTCCTAGGGGTTCTTTGACAATGGCATCGAAGCTAAAGGATTGTCCGACATTGACCTGCTCTGGCAGATTGACCAGAATCGTAGGAGGTGCTGAGCCAGCAGTCAGACGGGTTTGCTCGCTCAGAATCTCTTGGGTCTGAATTTGTTGACCTGTAATTGTGATGCGAGAGCGGATAGTTGCGGAGAGTTGCATCTCTCGCTCAATGGCTGTTTGGGTGCCCTGAACTGTCGTGGTTGTTTCGACCAGGTAGTGATCGCCACCTTGCGATTGCCAGTTATTAATTTGGGTTTGATATTGCAAAGACTTTGTTGTTTGCCAAAAGCCTTTGAGGGCTTCGCCAAAGGTTTTGTAATCTAGGCCATCGCCACTGGTAAAGGCTGGACTATAAAACTTGAGGGTGGCATTGAGATCTTGACGACTCGCCGCTGTGTCTATTTTTTTCAATAAATCGATAATCTCTGTCGGAGCTGGTGCTGAGACTGCCGCTGGCGTTGAGGGTGCTGCTTGAGGGCTGGCTGTTTCGGCACGGGCTGGCAGTTGTGCGCCTGTCCAAGCTACGCCGCTACAGGTGAGACCGGCCACAAGACCAACGCCGAAGACGCCTGAAGTCTTTTGAGCGAGCCATTGCCACAGAGTTTTACTGTTCATGCTAATTCATACATCCAAATGATAGATTTCTATCCAACGCCGTAGAGGCAAACGACATACGCCTTTAAATAGAGTATTTCGATTTTAGTGCAGGGGCTAAGGTCGCACCCAGATTTGTGCCTCTATCGTTGTAAGGCTGTCCTTGCAGGTGATGCCTGCACAAGGAATCTCGAAACCCCCCTAGCGCGTCTTAAGCAACGGCGACTTCTGGCAGTGCCCCTTGCATTTTGCCCAGCCATTCAATGAGCTGTTCAAGCTGTTGATCTGCTTTGACCATGCCGAGCCCGCGTACCGTTACCTTGCCGCTGCTATAGACAAACCTGGATTTCAAATGTTCCGGTAAGTTTTCGGCCAGCAAATTCCATGCGGGTTCTTCCATGGGTGTTTCTAAGATCACATGTTGTTTGCCTTCGGGTTTGATGCGTGCAAATCCGAGAGATTTGGCAATTTGCTTGAGTTCCATAATGCGCAGCAATTGTTGGGCCGCTAAGGGCGGTGGGCCGTAGCGATCGCTCCAATCTAGGGCAATTTGGGTTAAGTCCTGCTTGGAGGTGGCTGAGGCAACGGCGCGATAGGCACTCATCTTTTGATCCAGGTCTGGGATGTAGTCTGACGGAATGAAAGCAGTGAGGCTCAGATCGATTTGGGTATCGTCCACCTGCGGGATTGCCTGACCGCGAATTTCATTGATGGATTCTTGTAACAGTTCCATGTACAGGTCAAAGCCGATGGCATCCATCTGACCCGATTGCTCTGCCCCTAGCAAATTGCCAACCCCGCGAATTTCCATATCGCGCATCGCCAACTGATACCCTGACCCCAACTGCGTAAATTCCTGAAGGGCACGCAAGCGCTGCCGTGCCACATCGGTTAAGGCATTGGCATTGGGATAAAACAACCAAGCATGGGCTTGAATTCCAGCCCGTCCGACCCGACCGCGCAACTGATAAAGCTGCGACAGCCCGAACCGCTGTGCATCTTCAATGATGATCGTGTTAACGCGAGGAATATCTAACCCCGATTCGATGATCGTGGTACACACCAGAATGTCTGCATCCCCATTGCCAAAGGTGAGCATTGTGGCTTCGAGTTCGCCTTCGAGCATTTGGCCGTGGGCCATTTCAATGCGGGCACTGGGGACCATTTCCCGCAGTTTGCCTGCGACCTCTTCAATGCCTTCAACGCGAGGAACCACATAAAACACTTGGCCACCGCGATCTAACTCTTGGCGGACTGCGCTACGGACGGTTTCAGCATCGTAGGGAGACAGATGGGTTTTGATGGGACGGCGCGACGGAGGCGGGGTGGTAATCAAACTCATTTCCCGCACGCCAGACAGTGCCATGTAGAGGGTGCGTGGGATTGGGGTGGCGCTGAGGGTTAAAACGTCCACTTGGGTTTTTAGGGTCTTAATCTTTTCTTTTTGGTTCACACCAAAGCGCTGTTCTTCGTCAATGACGAGCAACCCCAGGTCACGGAAATGCACCCCTTTGCCTAAGAGTTGGTGGGTGCCGACCACAATATCTAGCTCTCCGGTTTGCAGCCGTTGTTGAATTTTGCGCCGCTCTTCAGCGGTACGAAAGCGGTTGAGCAGTCCCACTTCGATGGGATACGGTGCAAACCGTTCTTTGAGGGTGTGGTAATGCTGCTGGGTCAAGATGGTGGTGGGGGCCAAGACTG
Source organism: Stenomitos sp. (assembly GCA_036704065.1). Taxonomy (GTDB): domain Bacteria; phylum Cyanobacteriota; class Cyanobacteriia; order Thermosynechococcales; family Thermosynechococcaceae; genus JAAURS01. The sequence goes on along the minus strand of DATNQK010000394.1, from coordinate 23 downwards.
CAACCTGCTTTCCGGCCGTCACA
>DATNQK010000393.1:0-5606 GCA_036704065.1 Stenomitos sp. | reverse complement strand
AGCTTATCGGCTGGGGGGTGAGCAGTATGCCACGTTTGGCGAATGCGATCGCCTTCCATCAGTGCCCAGTGCAGGCGTGAATTCCCAATGGCAAGGGCAATCCAAGGCTGTTGGGATGAGGGATCAAGGGGTGAGGCCATGGGTTGAGACGGCGATCGCCGATAATAAACCTAGAGAGAGTGCCGCAGCGCACCTGTCCTTCCGGTAAGATGACCTTTTGGAGCGTAGCTGCGATGGCCTTATGGATGCCATCCCTTGCAGAACACGCACCCAACGAAGCGCCGAGTCTTTTGTTTTATCCACCCTGCACCCGCCACCCGTAATGTCCTTAACGCTATATAACACCTTAACCCGCCAAAAAGAGCCCTTCGAGCCCCTTCAAACGGGAAAAGTGCGCCTGTATTGCTGCGGTGTGACGGTGTACGATTACTGCCATTTAGGCCATGCTCGGTCTTATATTGTTTGGGATACGGTTTGCCGCTACCTGCGATGGCTCGGCTATCAGGTGCATTACGTCCAAAATTTTACCGATATTGATGACAAAATTTTGAATCGTGCCCGTGCGGAAGGGTCGACGATGGAAGCGGTGAGCGAACGCTTTATTGAGGCCTATTTTGAAGATATGGCGCGGCTCAATATTATCAAAGCGGACGAGTATCCTCGGGCTACCCATACCTTAGATGGCATCAAGCGTCTGATTGCTGAGTTAGAGCAAAAGGGTGCCGCGTATGCAGCAGGTGGCGATGTCTATTATGCCGTGCGTCAGTTTGCGCCCTATGGGAAGCTGTCGGGCCGCAAGTTAGAGGATATGCAAGCCGGGGCCAGCGGTCGTGTGGATGATCCCGAAGCGGCCAAAAAACGGGATCCGTTTGACTTTGCCCTGTGGAAAGCTGCAAAGCCTGACGAACCCGCTTGGGAGTCGCCTTGGGGGCCAGGTCGTCCAGGTTGGCATATTGAGTGCTCGGCAATGGTGCGCGATCGCCTAGGGGATCAGATTGATATCCATGTGGGCGGTGCGGATTTAATGTTTCCCCATCATGAGAATGAGATTGCGCAGTCTGAGGCGGTAACGGGCTGCACGCTGTCTCGCTACTGGATGCACAACGGCATGGTGAATGTCGATGGCGAAAAAATGTCGAAGTCGCTCGGCAATTTCACCACGATTCGCCAACTGTTAGACAATCCTTTAGAGATGCTGGGCGGTGAGCGCTTTGAGCCAATGGCATTACGGTTGTTTGTGTTGCAAGCCCAGTATCGCAAACCCATCGATTTTACGGCAGAGGCGATCGCGGCTGCTCAAAATAGCTGGCGCACCCTCAACGAAGGGCTCCAGTTTGGGGTTGAGTTTGGCAAAGTGCTGGGCTGGCCGGATACTGACGATGCGTCCTTTGGTGATCCTGCCTGTATGCGAATCGAGGTGCAATCTGAGGCTGTGGAACGGTTTCAGCTAGCCATGAACGATGATTTCAATACGCCTGGCGGTTTGGCAGTGTTGTTTGAACTGGCGAAGGAACTGCGACGGGCGGGTAATATGCTAGTGCATCAGGGCAAGGCTGATCGCGCCTCGGAAGAACTCCGCCAGGATTGGCAAACCTTGGTGTGTTTGGCCCAGGTGCTAGGGCTAGAGGCAACGCTGGCTGAGGTATCCCAGGAGCAAGACAATACAGATGACGACAGGATTGAGCAGTTGGTGCAGGAGCGCAGGGCGGCACGCAAGGCTAAAAACTTTGCTGAAAGCGATCGCATTCGAGATTTGTTGACGGCTGAAAATATTGTTTTGATTGACCAGCCAGATGGCACCACGCGTTGGCATCGCGGTTAGGGGACAGCTCGCCTAAGAGCATCACGCGATAAGTGTAAGTGAGTTGGCAATGGTTCAAACCCTAGTGGTGTTAGGCATTGTAGTCCTGCTCATTGCATGGGTTTTGGGGGCTCCGTTTTGGCATGGATGGCGACGCAATCGCTTGAAGCGGCGTCCGTTCCCGCCACTCTGGGCTGCGACACTGGCACAGCAGGTTCCGTTGTATGGTGCGTTGCCGCCCACGATGCGCCAGCAGTTGCAGGGGTATATGCAGGTGTTTCTGGCCGAGAAGCAGTTTATTGGCTGCAATGGGTTGACGGTTACGCCAGAAATGAAGGTAACAATTGCGGCGATCGCCTGTTTGCTGTTGCTGAATGAGCGGGAGCAGTATTTTCCCAAATTGCGATCGGTTCTGGTGTATCCCACTGCGTACTGGGCCTACGAAGCATTCATGGACGAGAACGGCATCGTGCAAGAACGACGAGTAGCGAGGCTGGGCGAATCTTGGACAACCGATCAAGTGGTGTTGTCTTGGGAACAGGTGCAGTACGACACGGCCCACTGGCAAGATGGCCATAATGTGGTGCTGCATGAGTTTGCCCATCAGTTAGATCAAGAAGATGGCATAGCGGAAGGGGTGCCCATCTTACGGACGAAAGCAGACTATGAGGCATGGGCGACCACGATGAGCGCTGCTTTCCGGCATTTGTGCCAAGCGCTAGAGCAAGGGAAAAAGACCGTTTTGGATCCCTATGGTGCTACGAATCCGGCTGAATTTTTTGCTGTGGCCACTGAAACGTTTTTTGAAATGCCGACCCAGTTGTACCAAGACTCTCCACTGCTGTATGACCTGTTGCAGTGCTATTACTGCCTTGATCCTAAGGCTTGGTGTTTGCCTCCGCTTTGAAGCTAACCCATTGGGTTACGGGGGCCATGGGCTTCCATCCTGTAAAAGAACCGATCGCGCCTGTGCGTTGAATCTCGATGCGGGTTAGGGTTCCGCCTTTTGTTTGTTGCCAGCGATAAAGTACCTGTTCGCCTTCTAGGGTGACAACGTTGGCGACTAAGCGTCCGCCTATGGGTAGAGCTTTCCAGCAGGTTTCTAGCAAGCCGGGTGTTGTTGCGCCGCCGCCGATAAATATGGCATTGGGTTGGGGCAGGTCTGCTAATGCTTCGGGGGCTTTGCCGTTGACAATTTGCAAGTTGGGGACGCCGAGTGCAGCAGCATTTTCGGCGATGTAGGATCCGCGTTTGGGTTCGATGGCGATCGCCCGACAACGGGGATGGTTGCGCATCCACTCAATGGCGATGGATCCACAGCCTGCGCCTACATCCCACAGTAGTTCGCCTGGACAGGGGGCTAAGCTCGATAGGGTAATGGCGCGTACCTCGCGCTTGGTCAATTGTCCGTCGTGGCGATACGCATCATCTGGCAGACCTGGAAACCGTGACAGTGGACGAGTGCCAGGAATGGCGATACATTCAACGGCGATGATGTTGAGGTCGGCTAAATCGGTTGTGCTCCAGTCAGCAGCATTATTTTCGATTCGCCGCTCTTGAGGGCCACCCAAATGTTCCAATACGGTTATGGGGCTGGAGCCGTAGCCCAGTTGTCTGAGTTGAGTTGCTACTGCCTCAGGTGTGTTGCGATTTTCGCTCAGGATCAGTAATTTTGCGCCTGGATAAATGACTGCGTTGAGTAATCCTAACGGTCGGCTACAAAGACTAAGGGTTTCGACTTCTACCATCGACCAACCCAGTTGCGCACAGGCCAAGCTGAAGGTGGAGGGGGCGGGAATAATGGTGAGTTCTGCACGCGGGATTTGTTGCAGGAGTGTTGTTCCAATGCCGTACCACATTGGGTTGCCACTGGCTAAAACGCAAACGCGCTTTGGTTTGCGCGCTAAGATTTCCTGAATTGAATCGCTGATGGGTCTACGCCAACTTAAACGTTCACGGTGATCAGCAGGAATGAAGTTTAAATGGCGATCGCCCCCGACCAAAACCTCTGCGGTCTCAACCAGTGTTCTCGCTCCTGAACTCAGCCCAGCTAATCCATCTTCACCAATACCGACGATAGAAAGCCACGGTGGTAAATACCCGCTCAATTTTGTTTTGACCCATTCAACTCACCCATTTTAGAAGGGATGACCCAGTGTTGCTGCAAAGAAGTAATGATGTGTGGTGAGTTAACTTTGCTGCATAACTACCTAAGCCAGTTGTATTAGTGGACAACTATCATTCTAAATCGCCAGTAGAGACATATTAGGGAATGAAATCCGTCTATATGCAAAAAACATTAATTTGTATGAAAAACCATCGACTTACATGCTAAACATGAGTATATAAATTAGTGATAATTTTCTTGGAAATTAATAAAATTTAATGTGATAAATTTTTTGTTTCCATTCAGACTTTAATTTCAGGCCTTTATGTAAGCTTTGAATAATGATATGCAGTTTCAAATAATTCAAAATTTACGCTGCAAACTACAGAAACGTGTTGAAAGATTGCAAACAGAAAGTATTGATGCTTTTTTGATACATCTTCAAAGGTTTTGGTTGTTTTTTGACAGCCAATCTATTTATCTTAACATTATGGATTCGTTGGTTACGCGATATCCAGATCTTGACAAGACTACTGACGTATATTTCAAGGCGAAGCATTAGTAGGCGAGTCTGAAGAGGAGGCATCGGCTATTGGTTATTCTGTTCTGCGCAAGTTGTCTGATCCAGCTTATGCGCCTAAAATTCATCAGATCGCTTCAATTTTTTTTGGATATGTCGACTCAGATAATATTCCAGAAAGAGTGCGTTTTGTTTTTTTGTATCCCTTTTATGAATATGTTGATGAGCAACTTGATAATCAGAAAATAATTCTAAATTTATTGCTTCGTTATAAATATCGAAGTGAGTGGTTTTATCGTAAAGAACTGCTTGAATTGGTAACGTATAATCCAAGAAAAGCTGAAAAACAGCTTGCTCTCAACTTTTACTCTTATTTGCATGATCAAGGATTTGATTTTACTATCGAACCATCTTCTATATCTGGTGAAATTGATATTATTGGAGCGCAAGGATCAGCTGATCCTCTTTTAGCTGACGCTAAAATATTTGATGCCAATAATCGTGGAAAGACCTATATTTGTAAAGCGTTTAACCAAATTTATACATATACACAACAATACAATGAACCTTTTGGTTATTTGGTAGTATTTAAGATTGTTGATAAAGATTTATGTTTTTCACTGTCAAATACTGCTTCCAGTGTACCTGTTGTAAATTACAATCATAAAAGTATCTTCTTTGTCACAATTGATATTTGTGAAAATCCAAAACCTGTTTCTCAGCGTAATCCGCTTAATGCTGTCATAATTTCTGAGAAAGAGCTAATTCAACCTATGGAAGATAAGGATGTGAAATCTAATGATGATGAAGTCTAAGAATTTGTTTGAACCAGACTACTGAAAGCTAATTGGGTAGATTCAGTAATTATCTATAGATACTAAGTTCAAAGCTGTTAGACCTTTAAAGTGGAATCGGCTTATTTTGCTTGTCACATCAGTTGTGATAGCGAAGTTTATGAGAATATGAGTTTTGTAAAATCTGTTTTTTGGTTGGATGGAAACGCATGAATCTGAAATACAAGCTCAAGCTCGGGAAATTCTAGATCAGATTGCTTTTACTCCCTTTGATCAGTGCCAACCCCTGACCCGTGAATTTCAGCTCATTCCTGCTCGTCCTGGAATTTATGCAGTTAGACATAAAACGGATGGACTGCTTTACATCGGTAAAACTAAGAGCTT
>DATNQK010000392.1:0-2369 GCA_036704065.1 Stenomitos sp. | reverse complement strand
GGCGTGTTGGCATCTATCAGGTCATGCCGATATCGGAAGCCATGCAGAAACTCATCATGGGTGGGGCCACAGCAATCGAACTTGCTGCCCAGGCAAAAATTGAAGGCGTCAAAGATCTGCGCGAATCCGGATTGTTAAAAGTCCGACAAGGCGTGACCTCGCTCGACGAGGTTCTCAGCACAACAAACGCTTAACGAGGGGAAAAACGAAATGGCAACTGCCGCAAAACCAAAGGCCTCGGCTGTCAAGGAAAGCACATTTACCTGGGAAGGACGCAACCGGGACGGCAAGACTGTTCGCGGGGAAATGCGTGCAGCTACCGAATCTGTCGTTCAGACCACGCTCCGTCGCCAAGGGATCACGAATGCTAGAGTCAAAAAACTCCGCATCAAGAGTGGCGGCAAGGTAACCGAGAAAGACATCGCCCTATTCACACGCCAGTTGGCGACGATGATGAGATCTGGCGTTCCACTCCTTCAATCTTTTGACATCGTCGGCCGTGGCCACGCCAATCCCGCGGTTGGGAAATTGCTTCTTGACATTAAGTCCGACGTTGAAACCGGCAGCTCACTCTCCCAGGCTTTCCGAAAATACCCTCTACATTTTGACGCTCTATACTGCAATTTGGTAGCGGCAGGCGAGCAGGCTGGAATCCTCGAAACTCTGCTTGACCGCCTAGCGACTTATAAGGAAAAAATCCTCGCAATTAAGAGCAAGATCAAATCTGCGCTTTTCTACCCAGTCGCAGTTATTGTTGTCGCTCTGATCATTACCGCGGTAATCATGATTTTCGTGATTCCTGCATTCAAGGAAGTTTTCCAAAGCTTCGGCGCCGACTTACCTGCCCCTACATTAATGGTGATTGCCATTTCGGATTTTTTTGTTGCTTATTGGTGGGCAATATTTGGGGTAATCGGAGGGGGAGTGTACGCCTTTTTCGAATCGTGGAAACGCTCGGAAAAAATGCAAATGGCCATGGATAGATTACTGCTTCGATTGCCAATTTTTGGCGACATCATTCGTAAATCGGTCATTGCTCGATGGACTCGCACCTTAGCAACAATGTTCGCGGCAGGTGTACCACTTGTCGAATCACTCGAATCCGTGGGCGGAGCAGCCGGAAACTACGTATACAAAGCTGCAACAAGAGAAATTCAAAGCGAAGTAGCAACCGGCATAAACCTTACCACCTCAATGCAAGGCGTCAACCTATTCCCAAACATGGTGACCCAGATGGTCGCCATCGGCGAAGAATCGGGCGCATTGGACTCGATGTTAGGGAAGGTTGCCGATTTTTTTGAACAAGAAGTCGATGATGCCGTTGAAGCGATGTCTAGCCTTATGGAGCCAATGATCATGGTCGTACTGGGCACCTTGATCGGCGGTATGGTTATTGCGATGTACCTCCCGCTTTTCAAACTCGGTGCAGTGGTCAGTTAATGTATCTCGAATTTCCTATTGCGTTCGCATTAGTTGCTAGCGCCGTAATTGGGCTATGTATTGGTAGCTTCCTCAACGTCGTCATCCACAGACTGCCACTTATGATGGAGCATGAATGGCGATCTCAGTGTGCTGAAATGGCAGGGGAACTGCAATTGCAAAACAACCGCATCTCACTATCGTCCCCTAGATCGTCTTGCCCCCATTGCGGACATCAAATTACGATCATCGAAAATATTCCACTGCTGAGTTATATTTTGTTACTTCGCGGCAAGTGTTCGGCTTGTGGCGAACCAATATCGATTCGCTACCCGATTATCGAAGCCGTAACTGGATTATTGTCCACTTACACCGTTTGGCATTTTGGCCTCTCGCTACAGGCGGCAGGGGCTTTGTGTCTTATCTGGGCACTCATCGCCCTGACCGCCATCGACTTTGATACGCAGCTACTGCCTGACTCCATCACCCTGCCATTGCTTTGGCTAGGATTCGCATTCAATCTTGGCAACACGTTCTCAGACCTCTCGACAGCGGTCATCGGCGCAATGGCAGGCTACCTTGCGTTATGGAGCATCTTCTGGGTGTTCAAGCTAGCAACCGGCAAGGAAGGCATGGGTTATGGAGACTTCAAGCTACTGGCAGCGCTTGGTGCATGGCTGGGCTGGACCATGTTACCGGTCATCATCCTGCTCTCTTCTGTCGTCGGCGCACTTGTCGGCATTTCGCTGATTGTGTTTGCGCGCCACGGACGGGACGTTCCGATTCCTTTCGGCCCTTATTTGGCAACTGCCGGCATGATTGCGCTCTTCTGGGGACCACAGCTGACCCGAAATTATCTCGGCCTGCTGAATTGAAATATCCGGAAGCATCACCATATCAGGAATACACTCTCGGATATAATTCAAGGTTTTGGAGGATTCCCATGCCGA
>DATNQK010000391.1:0-1526 GCA_036704065.1 Stenomitos sp. | reverse complement strand
AACGCCCTGGGCTCCCAGACTTATTGACGTTTTTAGCGGCACAAAATATTCCGTTTGTGATTGTCTCTGGTGGGTTACGCGGCATGGTAGAGGCTGCAATTGCCCCGTTGCGATCGCAAATTCATGCGGTCTATGGTGTGGATCTGGATACCCAAGGGGCTCAGTTTAAGGTGCATTCTCCCGTTGAAGGGGAAACGGAGCTGGTTTCTAAGGTTGATATTATGCGCCTACATCCAGCCCAATGTACGATTGCCATTGGAGATTCAGTGACAGACTTGAACATGGCAATGGCCGCAGATGTGGTGTTTGCCCGCGATCGCCTGGCAGAGTATTTGGGCGATCGCGGGGTTTCGTTTTATCGCTGGGACACCTTCGACGATATTCGCAGCATCTTAGCCAGCCAAGTCTTGAACGCTTAGGCCAGCCCGACTAGCTTTTCGCATAACACCCACATCCGTTCAGCTTTGGCATCGTCGCGAGCTTGGGACGATACTTTTTGCACAAAGGATTTGCGACCTTCTTTTTGGCGGTTGCCCCAGCTAAAGTAAGCACCAGACTGGCTATACTCGGGGTCGGCAATAACAGCGGCAACCCGTTCCCCAGAGAGTTCCTGCGACACATAACCCTTGGTAATGTACTTCTGGAAAAGAGGGAAGAGTTTTTGGAACAGGGGATAGTGGTTGCGGAATAGCGGTGTATCTGCCACGCAGCCTGGGTAGAGAGAGGTGAAAGTAATCCCGGTTGAGTCGTGGAAGCGGCGGTGGAGTTCGCGCATGGTCAAGACGTTGCAGACCTTACTGTCTTTATAGGCTTTAACAGGCTCGAACTTTTTACCATCGGCCATCGTAATTGGGTTTTTGAACCCTGCCTCGAAGCCTTCGAAGTTACCCAAATCTGGGCGGGGGTAGACCTTTCCACCGGGTTCGTCCGGGTTATGGGTGACAGTGCCTAAAATCACAATGCGCTTGTCACTTTCGGGGGACTTTTTCAAATCGTCTAACAAAAGATTGCACAGTAAGAAATGTCCGAGGTGGTTCGTCGTCATTGTCAGCTCGTAGCCTTCTGGGCTCCATAGCGGCTCCTTAATCAGAGGCATATAAATAGCCGCGTTGCACAGCAGGGCTTTGAAGCGTCTATTGCCAGCACTGAATTCACGAGCAAATCTACGCACGCTCTCTAGGTCGCCTAGATCAAGATGCATGATCGAAAAAGTGCCTTGTTCTAGACCGATGGATTGAGCAGCTTCGCCTGCTTTGCGAATATCACGGCAGGCCATTACCACATGCCATCCTTTTTGAACCAAGGCTTTTGTGGTATAGAGTCCTACGCCTGAAGAAGCGCCTGTAACGATTGCAGTGGGTCTTTGATTTTGTAACATTGTCTTCTTAAAACGATGTGATGAGTCTCAATTTGAGAAACGCTTGTTCTCTCAATCGATAAAAAATGTGACTTACAGGGTTGAAATCGCCCCCAATTCCCTTCAGTCGGCGCAACGCAATGCCATTTCTATGAGAAAAGGACGCTGT
>DATNQK010000390.1:0-2805 GCA_036704065.1 Stenomitos sp. | reverse complement strand
GTTCAAGGCCCGAACGCCCATTCCTATCGAGGAAGTAGAACCGATTGAGTCCATCATGAAGCGCTTCAAGACAGGGGCCATGAGCTATGGTTCCATTTCTAAAGAGGCGCACGAATCCTTAGCGATCGCCATGAATCGGGTGGGTGGGAAATCTAACACTGGCGAAGGGGGAGAAGATCCCGAACGCTACACCTGGACCAACGAAAATGGCGACTCTAAAAACAGTGCCATTAAACAAGTGGCCTCAGGTCGGTTTGGCGTCACCAGCTTGTATCTCTCTCAAGCCAAAGAGATTCAAATCAAAATGGCACAGGGGGCCAAGCCCGGTGAAGGGGGACAACTGCCTGGCAAAAAGGTGTATCCCTGGATTGCTAAAGTACGTCACTCTACCCCAGGGGTTGGGTTAATTTCGCCACCCCCACACCATGACATTTACTCCATTGAGGATCTCGCAGAACTGATCCATGACTTGAAAAACGCCAACCGTGACGCACGTATCAGCGTGAAACTCGTCTCGGAAGTCGGGGTAGGAACGATTGCGGCAGGGGTTTCCAAGGCCCATGCCGATGTTGTCCTGATCTCAGGGTTCGATGGTGGAACTGGTGCATCACCTCAAACCTCAATTAAACATGCAGGACTGCCGTGGGAATTGGGTCTAGCCGAAACCCACCAAACCCTGGTACTCAATAATCTACGTAGCCGGATCGTGGTTGAAACGGACGGTCAAATGAAAACGGGGCGCGATGTGATGATTGCAGCCCTATTAGGCGCAGAAGAGTTCGGGTTTGCCACCGCACCGTTGGTCACGCTCGGCTGCATCATGATGCGGGTTTGCCACCTGAACACCTGTCCAGTGGGCGTTGCCACTCAAGATCCCCTACTGCGCCGCAACTTTACAGGCGATCCGGCCCATACGGTCAACTTTATGCGGTTTGTGGCCCAAGAAGCACGAGAAATTATGGCTAGCCTTGGGTTCCGCTCGCTAAACGAAATGGTGGGCCGCACCGATGCGTTGGAGGCTAAAAAGGCCGTAGACCATTGGAAAGCGAAAGGGTTGGACATTTCCAACATTCTGTACCAGCCCGAAGTAGGGCCAGAGGTGGGGCGTTATTGTCAAATTCCCCAAGATCATGGCTTAGACAAATCTTTGGATCTTACCAAGCTGCTCGATCTGTGTCGCGGGGCCATCGAACGCGGTGAGCCCGTGAAGGCCACTTTGCCGATTTGCAATATCAATCGGGCCGTAGGCACTATCCTCGGCAATGAAATTACCAAACGCCATTGGGATGGTTTACCGGAAGACACCGTACAGCTTCATTTCCAAGGCAGTGCTGGGCAAAGCTTTGGGGCCTTTGTACCGAAGGGCATTACCTTAGAACTTGAAGGCGATGGGAACGACTACGTGGGCAAAGGGTTGAGCGGCGGCAAGATTATCCTCTATCCGCCTCGGGTCTCTACCTTTACCGCAGCCGACAATATCATTGCTGGCAACGTGGCTTTGTACGGGGCAACCAGTGGTGAAGCTTACTTCAACGGCATTGTGGGCGAGCGTTTCTGCGTGCGCAATTCGGGCGTTTGTACCGTAGTAGAAGGCGTGGGCGATCACGGTTGCGAATACATGACTGGTGGCAAAGTTGTGGTGCTTGGCAAAACTGGGCGCAATTTTGCAGCAGGCATGAGCGGCGGTGTGGCCTATGTGCTAGATGAAACGGGCGACTTTAAAACCCGCTGCAATACGCAAATGGTGGGGCTAGAGTCGTTAGAAGACACCGAGGAAATTGAAGATTTGCGGCACATGATCCAGCGTCATGCTGATTACACCGGCAGTCAAAAGGCGGCTGAGGTGCTCAGTAACTGGTCTGAGATGGTGCCGAAATTTGTCAAGGTGATGCCGAAGGATTACAAACGAGTCCTACAGGCGATCGCCGATGCCATTGCCTCTGGTCTCAGCGGCGACGATGCCCTCACAGCAGCGTTTGAGGAAAATGCTCGGGATGTGGCGCGGATTGGGGGCAGCTAACGGCCACGCTTGCCCTTGCAAACCCTTCCCCCAAAACTATCTCCACACCCTACACACCCTTTAATTTCATCTTCACACCATGGGTAAACCAACAGGCTTTATCGAATATCTCCGCGAAGTTGCAGCCGAAGTCTCCCCGAGCGATCGCGTTCGTAATTGGGATGAATTTCATCTGCCGCTACCAGAGGATAAACTCCGGACACAAGGCGCACGCTGTATGGACTGCGGCACACCTTTCTGCCATACCGGAACCCTACTCAAAGGCATGGCCAGCGGTTGTCCCATTAACAACCTGATTCCTGAATGGAACGACCTGGTGTACCGTGGCCTGTGGCGCGAAGCCCTGGAACGGCTGCATAAAACCAACAATTTCCCAGAGTTTACGGGACGGGTTTGCCCTGCGCCCTGTGAAGGGTCTTGCGTGTTGGGGATTACCAACCCACCCGTGACCATCAAAAACATCGAACATGCCATCATCGACAAAGGCTGGGAAGAAGGGTGGATTACCCCTGAACCGCCTGCACGTCGTACAGGCAAAAAAGTGGCAGTTGTGGGTTCTGGCCCTGCTGGGCTTTGTGCCGCAGCACAGCTCAACAAGACAGGACATTGGGTCACCGTGTTTGAGCGTGCGGATCGGCCTGGTGGGTTGCTGATGTATGGCATTCCCAACATGAAGCTGGACAAAACCGAAGTAGTAGAACGAAGGCTGAAGGTGCTTGAACAAGAGGGCATCTCATTTGTGTGCAATACAGAAGTCGGCAAAGACCTGCCTGCGGAAACACTGC
>DATNQK010000389.1:0-6497 GCA_036704065.1 Stenomitos sp. | reverse complement strand
TCTCCCATCAGGTCTTCAGGGTTACGATAGTCTTTTAGTAGCTCATCAATCAGTTCGGGACGGAAGGTCATCGGTCATCTCTCCATTAGTTTGTTTATTAGATCCTGTTTTGACCTTTGACACAAACTAATTTACAGTTCCATATATGGAACACCACTATTTACAAATTCATCTTTTTTAGGGTAATCGCCTCCATGATTCCCATCAAGATGACTCGTTATCCATTTACGCTCTAACAGTTCTGATAGTTGCAGGTATATCCAGTATTGCCCTCGCTTGAAAAATACAAACTGTAGGCTGCTTTTAAAGAGCTCACGGGAGTTGATGAGGTTTCTTTCGGTGTTTGCGATCGCTCTATCAATCCCCTCAAACACCTCATCCAAAATCGCTACAATCTTCTTTTGGTCAGAGACATTGGTTGGAATATATACTAGTTCACTGTGAACACTATTCCGATTCAGCGTTGGAACACCAGCTCCACTTGCGAATCGCTTAAGGTTAAATTTTCTGAGTAAGTGGAAAATAAACCGAGGATCATTACCATGAAAATCTTTAACATAAAGTGTCGTATTTAAGGGCCAAAAATCTTTATCAACAAAGAAAACTGAACCAATACTTCCACTTCGGCCTGTAACTACTCCTGGGCCAGAAATTTTTGCTTCTGCTTGACTATCTATATAGCCGCTTGAGCTAATTAGAGGATAATCACCTTCCTTCCTTTGTTTTGTAGGGAGGTCAAAGCCTCTTTGAAGAGTACAAACTTCTCCTAATCGCTTTTCAACCCAACCATTCATACCATTTCTCCAATAGCCGCCAAAATCTCAGCAGTCTCCGCATCTAACGCAGCAATTACATCCAAAATTTCCTGAGGTTCTCTTAATGCTTCTTCCTCCTCCTTATTTGGGTTCTTTACCGATAGATCGAACGTCACCTGATCAATATCATCAACATCTACTAGCCAAGATTTCTCAGTTTCTGCAAACGTAGCTTGTAACTCTACAAACTCACGCAAATCCTCATCATTCAGCGCATTCGTTTTCCCCAAACTTCGCCCAGGGTCTAGTTGGTAATACCAAATCTTCTGAGTTGCCATCCCCTCACTTAAAGATTTCCCCTGAGAAAATAAAGGCATGCCCTGCACAGCATCAGAAGGCTGTCCTTTCTCAAAAAACAGCACTACCGTTTTTACACCCGCCCCGATAAAAGTCCCACTCGGACAATCCAAAATCGTGTGCAGATTGCAACTACTCAAAAGCTCCTGCCTCAACGCCCGCGAAGCATTGTCCGAATTTGAAAGGAACGTATTTTTAATAACAACTGCTGCCCTACCGCCAACCTTTAGCATCTTGATAAAATGCTGCAAAAACAGAAACGCCGTTTCCCCAGTCTTAATCGGGAAATTCTGTTGTACTTCCTTGCGTTCCTTCCCTCCAAATGGCGGATTTGCCAAAATGATATCAAAACGATTCTTATCCTGAATATCACTCAGATTTTCTGTCAGCGTATTCGTGTGGATAATATTCGGCGCATCAATGCCATGCAAAATCATATTCATGATCGCAATCACATACGCCAAGCTTTTCTTTTCCTTACCCGTAAACGTATACTTTTGCAGAACCTCCAGTTCTTTTGTAGTCAGATTACCCTGACGTAAATAGTCATAGCTTTCACACAAAAACCCCGCAGAACCACAAGCCCCATCATAAATTTTTTCACCGATCTTCGGCTTTATCACCTCAATAATTGCGCGAATTAACGGACGTGGCGTGTAATACTCACCCCCATTACGTCCTGCATTGCCCATATTCTTAATTTTCGCTTCATAGAGATGCGATAGCTCATGCTTCTCCTGTTGCGATTTAAACCGTAGCTCATCAATATATTCCAAAGCATCTCGTAAACTGTAGCCACTTTGGAACCTATTCTTAATCTCGCCAAAAATTTCCCCAATCTTGTACTCAATCGTGTCTGGACTAGTCGCCCGTTGCTTAAAACCTTGCAAATAGGGAAACAACTTGCGGTTAACAAAATCAATCAAATCATCGCCAATTAGCGCATTGTCATGATCCAACGTCCCATCCGCTTTTTTAGGTGCCGCCCAAGACGACCAACGATGCGCCTCATCAATAATAAATTCATAGGGCTTCCCAACAAGCTCCGCCTCTAGCGCCCTTTCCTGCTCCAAATCATCCAAATACTTCAAAAACAGTAGCCAAGACGTTTGCTCGGTGTAATCTAACTCCGTAGTACAACCCGCCTCTTTCCAGAGAACATCATCAATATTTTTAAAAGTTTGTTCAAACATTTAGCCGTACTCAGAGATTTCTAAATATAAATAGAACAGCTTAGAGGGGGCTTTAAAAGCTAAAAACTTTGCACTTGATCCCCCCTTACCCCCCTTAAAAAGGGGGGAGCCAACTTTGGATTACCTAATACTCAGATGTGGAGCGCTCTAGGGCGATCAAATTTATACCCTCCCCACCTTTAACTGACAACGCATCCATATTGGCAACACCTCGAAAACGTTTTATCCAATTCTCTTCCCTCTCAAAAAGTGAAACCTGAGTAACTCCCCCCTTAAAAAGGGGGGCTGGGGGGATCGAAGGAAGGCTGGGCAGATCGAATAAACAGATAAGAGCAATGACCGACCTCTCAAACCCCCTCTTAGATGCAGCCCAAACGCAAAATGAGCGCCAATTCGTTAAATGCACTCATCACACTTAACTACGATGCAATGTTAATTCAATCTCAGACTTGCAATTTCAAATTAAATTTACCCATTTGCCATAGTCCAAACCCAGGCTCTTCTCAAAAACCAAGAAACTAGCACTCTAAGCTTCCAGGAGGCTTATTATACAAGCATTTCAACACAATTCAATCATTTCAACCCTAACCCTTAACCCATCCTGTAACTGTTCACCACTAAAAAAATCTTTTTCACAATAACGATGTAGCCCTAGCAAATTATCAAAACCTGATTCTTTTAGCCTGTTGCAGTATTCCCATTTCTGCAAAAGTTGTAAAACAACATAGCCACCCGCAAACCACCTACAAAGCTGCAACCTTAAACCTCGCACCACAGTTCAGTCAAAGTAAACCCAGCGGGTGACAACCTCCCCCCTGCTCCTGCCTAAACAGACCCCAAAAAACCAAACTGCATCATTTAGGGGGTCATTTACCCCATTGGCCCAGCCTCTACATCGGCCCCATAATAAATAATTGCCAAAAACCGAATCGGCAATTGAATCAAGGTTTCTGGCCCGTGGGGAACATCACCGCGAAAGGTGAGCGAATCCCCCGGCGTTAGCAGGTAAGTGGATTGCCCATGCCGATATTCCAACACCCCTTCTAGCATGTGAATAAATTCCACCCCAGGATGCTCAAAAGTGGGAAATACTTCCGCAGCATCATCCATTTCAATTAAAAACGGTTCAAATAGCTTGGATGGCCCCTGATCGTACGCCAAGAGCCGATAGGTATGGCCCCGCTTCGTGCCGCGTCGCACCACCTCCATCCCTTCACCTTGCTTAACAAGCTGCGCCCCTCCCTGGGGTGGATTGAAGTGTCGAAACAGCGTTGCCATCGAAACCCCTAGTGCATTGGCAATTTTGACCAACGTGTCTAAGCTCGTAGCCGTCTGCGCATTTTCGATTTTAGAAAGCATTCCCCGCGAAATCCCCGTCTGCTCTGCCACCTCTGCAATGGTTAATCGATGTTTTTGGCGCAATTCGCGGATGGTGCGGCCTAGATAGCGCTCCAATTGACGCTCAGATTCGATGGGTGCAGAGTCATAGTCGGGAGCAACGGTCATTACGGTTTAGCTAAAACACTTGATCCAATTATCGCGAATTGGCTAACCCCTCGCGCAGTATCCTACAGAGAAACTTTGTTGACTCACAAGAACTTTTTTGGCAAACTTAGGAAATCCTTATCCCTTTGCCAAGCCGTGGTTTCCTCATCCCCTGCTGACCCATCCGATTCGTCCTTTACGCCAAGTGGTTTGCCCACTCGCATCCTGTCGTCAAGCCAATTGGCAGTGTTAAATGCTCGGGCTAATTCCCAAGGGTTTCGTCAATTTGCAGGCCATTTGACCGTGTTGGTAGCCAGCGGTGCGATTTGGGCCACGCAAGGCGATCGCCCTGGGTTAGCACTCCCTGCCCTAATGGTCTATGGATTTAGCTTGGCCGCCATGTTTGCACCCATGCACGAATGCGGTCACCGCACAGCCTTTGCCAACCCTCGAATTAACGATGCAGTGGCATGGATAGCAGGGGTACTGTCGTTTTATAACAGCACCTTTTATCGCGCTTACCATAAGTGGCACCACCGCTATACGCAGATTCCAGGCAAAGACCCCGAACTAGAAGATGCCAAACCCACCACTTGGGCCCAATACTGGGCAGAATTGAGCGGGTGGAACTGGTGGCTGGGCAAAATCCGCACCCATACTCGCGTTGCAATGGGGCACTTAGACGACTTTCCCTATATCTCCGTCGCTGCAAGGGCTGAAACCATTCGCTCAACCCGTCTGCAATTGCTGGTGTATGGGGCTGCGATCGCCCTCTCCATTGGCTTTAGACAACCTTGGTTTTTGCAATACTGGCTGATTCCGTTAGCCGTGGGGCAACCGATCCTCCGCACCATTTTATTGGCCGAGCATACGGGCTGCACCAACGACAATAACTACCTCAGCAACACACGCACAACACTAACCTTCGCCCCCCTGCGTTGGCTGATGTGGAACATGCCCTTCCACGCCGAACATCACTTGTATCCCTCCATTCCCTTTCATGCCTTGCCTACCGCCCACACGCAATTGCGTCCTCATTTTGCTCAGGTGGCCCCAGGCTACGGAGCAGTGCATCGGCAAATTCAGATGGGGTTTAAGCCCGTTACACCAGTCTCAACCCCATGAGCGTTGGATGCTTTACCCTGCCCAATTTTAGGCTGCATTGCGGCAAGGTTTTACCCGAGGCGCAAGTGGTCTATGCAACCTATGGCGAACTCGCGCCCGATCGCCGCAATGCCATTCTTTATCCCACCTCCTATGGTGCGCAGCATCATGATATTGAGTGGCTGATTCGACCGGATGGGATTTTAGACCCCACACGCTGGTTTATTGTCATCTGCAATATGTTTGGCAATGGGCTATCGAGTTCGCCCAGCAATTGTGCAGACTGTGGCTTGGCAGAACAGGGCTTTTGGTTCTCGCACTTTGATAATGTACGGGCGCAAGAGACGCTACTGCGCTCCGTGTTTGGGATTGAAGAATTGGCCCTCATTTACGGATGGTCGATGGGGGCGCAGCAAGCCTACCATTGGGGCGTGTGCTATGGCGATCGCGTGGCTCGGATTGCGGCACTTTGTGGAACTGCACGCACCACAGCCCACAACCGGATTTTTCTCGAAAGTTTACGGACAGCACTCACCGCAGACCCTGCTTGGACAGGCGATCGCTTCATTGCTATACCAGAGCGTGGCTTTCGGGCCTTTGCCCGCATTTATGCCAGTTGGGCCGCTTCCCAAGCCTTTTATCGAGAAGGGTTGTATTACAGCTTGGGCTATACCTCCTTAGAAGATTACCTAGCCCGTGCCTGGGAGGCCAACTATCGTAAACGCGACCCCCATAACCTCATCGCCATGTTAGACACTTGGCTGCATTGCGATGTTGGCGCAATGGAAACAGAAAGCAATCTGACACCTGAAGCCCAACAGGAACACTACATTCAAGCCCTGCAATCCATTTCGGCACAAACCTTAATTTTGTCCTGTGCAACCGACTTATACTTCACCCCAGAAGACTGTGAAGCAGAAGCCCAACTGATTCCCCATGCCACACACCAAGTCATCCCCTCCATCTGGGGCCATCGAGCAGGGAATCCGTACCAGAATCCTGAAGATGAGCAATGGATTCGCAGCCGCATTTGGGAAGGGTGGGGTTAACGCCACAGCATAGTCACCCTCATTGTTCCCGCACTAAAGCGACAACAGCTTTGATGAATTCCTCCGGTTCAATCGGCTTAGAGAGATGGGCTTGAAATCCTGCTGCCAGTGCTTGTTTTTGTTCCTTTTCCCCTGCATAGGCTGTTAGGGCGATCGCAGGCGTGAGTCCGCCTTGAGTGGGGGGCAAACTACGCACCCGACGGATGAGTTCATACCCATCCATTTCTGGCATTCCGATATCGCTAATCAGAAGATCGGGCTGGAAGTGAGGAAATTGTGCCAATGCTTCTAGGGCCGAAGCCACCGCCTTTGCTTCGGCTTTGGCTTGCTCCAAAATCGTGCAAGTGAGATCGCGCATATCAGGGTCATCATCTACCACTAAAACGCGCAGATTTGCCAGCAACATATTGGCATCTACCGCATCGGGGTCTTTGTTTGAAATTGACGCGGCACTGGCATGGATCGCAATCGGTAGCAGAATTGTAAAGGTAGCCCCTAACCCTAACCCAGCACTTGCTGCCTCAACCGTTCCGCCGTGGAGTTCTGTCAGATAC
>DATNQK010000388.1:0-1805 GCA_036704065.1 Stenomitos sp. | reverse complement strand
GGATGTGGAAGGGGCAGTTCATGGGCTTCATCACAAACCCCTGCTCAGCCAGGCGATCGCCATCGTTCTCACTCATCAGCGGGAACATATCTTCGTGGTACTTCTGCCAGTGGCCAGAGGTCTTAAACAGATCGACCCGCGCAATATGAGGCGTCACCACTGGCAAATAACCACGCTTGACTTGCTCTTGGCGCAGAAAATCCTCTAGGGTGCTCCGCAGCAAAGTGCCTTTAGGTGTCCAGAGTGGCAATCCTGGGCCGACTAAATCGGAAAAAATAAATAACCCTAGTTCTTTGCCCAGCTTACGGTGATCGCGGCGCTGTGCCTCTTCTTTGCGGCGTTTGTACTCCGCCAACTGCTCTGGGGTTTCCCATGCAGTGCCATAGATGCGCTGTAACTGCGCCTTGGTTTCATCGCCACGCCAATAGGCACCCGCTACGCTTTCTAGCTCAATCGCCTTAGGATTGAGGTCTGCGGTCGATGCCACATGGGGCCCAGCGCACAAATCCCACCATTCTTCGCCCAAGTGGTAGAGGGTAATCGGATCTTCCAAGCCTGCCAAAATTTCTAGCTTATAAGGCTCGTTGAGGGATTGAATGCGACGTTCCGCCTCTGCGCGCGAGACCTCTTCGCGAACCACAGGCAATTTGCGATTGATGATCTTGGTCATTTCTTTTTTGATGGCCTTCAAGTCTTCTTCAGAAAACGGCTTGGGGCTATCAAAATCGTAGTAAAACCCATTTTCAATCCAGGGACCAATCGTCACCTGCGTACCTGGAAAGAGCTTCTGTACAGCCATTGCCATCACATGGGAAGCCGTATGACGAATCCGCTTCAGGGCTTCGGATTCGCTGGTTTTAGGCAAGTTAATTTTCTCTGACACGCGTTCAGACTGTTCAGAAGCAGACATTGGCAACCTAAAAAACTGATCTACAGGGCGATGCTATTGCACCTCTATCTTATCCGAGACTTGGAAACCATTGGCGAGGGAACGTAAAACTTGGTCGCACTTCGACCTGTACACACCCACGTCCCTCAGACACACAAGCAATCTCAATACCTCAAGGAAACCCATGAGGTGCCGAAACGCTACCAAGCAAAATTGACGGGACTGGCGGGACTCGAACCCTCGACCTATCGCTTAGGAGGCGATCGCTCTATCCAACTGAGCTACAGCCCCAGAAACACCCATTTCTGAGATGAATGCTCCCATCCTATCATTTGTCCCTCTGACCACCCAATGGCTCCTCGTGGCGCAATGCCACAGCCTTGGCCTTAGGTGATTGACTGCAACTCATCAAGACGCTCTAGCACCTCAGTACTATGCACCGCAGGCGAAACCTTTACAAAGCGATCGCGAAGCATCCCGTCTGGGTCAATCAAAAACGTGTGTCGCATCGACAAAAAGCCCATCCACGAACCATACGCCTTGCTAACCGCACCATCAACATCTGCCAACAAGGGAAACTTTAAACCCTCAGCACTACAAAACTCAGCATGACTGCCTGGCGTATCAGCACTGACACCCACAATCTGAGCATTTCTAGCCTGGTACTTACTCAAGTCCCGCTGGAACCGCTGCGCTTCCAGGGTACAACCAGGGGTGAAATCCTTAGGGTAGAAATACAGCACCAACCACTTGCCCTTAAAATCCGACAGCGACATGAGCTGCTTACCCGTCTGGGTCGTTAAAGAAAAACTAGGCGCTGGCGCATCAAGCGGTGGCAACTGCCCTCCCATGGCCCACGCTGGACTGCCAGGGAAAGCCAACAGAAGACTCAAAACTCCAACTAAAACAAGACGGC
>DATNQK010000387.1:0-11460 GCA_036704065.1 Stenomitos sp. | reverse complement strand
GCTCCATCCAATCAAAAATCTGTCCCAACTTCTCCAAGTCGATCAGCCCTTGATTCCACAGCAATATCGGTAGCTCAGTTATGGAGGGTTGCTGAGTACGAGTCACTACGGCTATCTCTGAATCAGCGATACCCAGTTCTTGCTGAAGATATTGAATCAATTGACGGTTTTCCAAGGAAATTTTCAAATTTGACTCGATTATTGTGCCCTGAACTCTAGCACCTCATGTACAATGCAGCAATCCTTCAGCTCTTAAACCTTTTTGCCTAAGATTTTGATTGAGCCATGCTATTGCTGAAGGGTATAGCTCTTTAATATCTCAGGGCATTTCTGCCCTTGCTAGAACCTGCCACACTAGCCATCAAAATATTCCATAAGCTTTTGGCACCTAAGACCTAAGCATCTGTCAGCCTAAATCTATGTCCCTTAAGTCTCGGTCTGAAGTTATCCAGATTTTCCGCGATCGCATCCACAACAACACTCACTTCCGGCTCACCAAGGATGAACTCGAAGCGCTGATCGACGGGTTTGTGGAAGATCTGAAGGGGGCAAAAGCGGAGAAAAAGATCCGAGCGCTCTGTGAGGCTGAAATCAAACTACTGGAGGAGGGCTATCCAAAACCTTCCGTCGCCAAGTACCTGACCCGCTACCGAAAAGCGATCGCCACTGCCATCGAAAACGGTTCACTACCCCTGAATAAAGCCACGAGCCATCGCTACATGCACCAGCAACGGGTGACAGGGATTCAGGAGGAGCGCTTTGAGCATTGGGCACTGACCTATCTCAAGTATTCATCTGAAGTGTATGAATCCATCGATAAGCGATCGCCACTCGTCAACCGCGACCCGCAGATTGATCTGCCTCTGGTTCCAGTACAGCAATACCTAGAACTACTGCGTGGTTTTCTGGAGCAAAAGGGACGCTTTGAGGCCCGATGGCTAGCAACCGCGATCTCAGGCGTTACAGGCAACCGTTTCTCACAGAGCATTGCGACAGGAACTTTCTCGCTCACTGAGCATCCCTATCTGTTGCGCTACACAAGACGAGGGAAAAAAGCATCCAACTCGGATGATACCAATGAGATTGTGACCCTATTTCCTGCTGCTGAAGTATTGGAGGCGCTTCAACGGCTGAGGCGGTCACCGCAAGTCAAGGCGATCGCCAAGCTCAAAGGCATCAGCCGTAAAAATGCCATCCAAGACTTTGAAAAGAGAATGAATGCCACTTGCTCTCAAGCATTAATGCAAGTGGTACCACCACTGGAGGGTAAGAAAACAGTTTCAGTTCTGAATCTACGCAATCTTTATGGGGCGATCACCGTCCACTTCTTCTGCCCCCAACATCAGGATGAATACGCCTTTGTTGAGCATTTTCTGGGCAACGTCACAGATAGTCCTGCACCGGGGCATTATTTCCGCTATGTCCTCAGTGATGACCAAGGCAAATTGCTCAGATCTAAAGGGGTCTTACTCGATAAGGTACCAGAGTTACGGATAGGGGAACGGGAGAAAGAGCCTATGGTTGAAGGGGATGATGAGCAGTTAGTCTTTGACACTGAGCAACCCATTGCGGCGGCAACGGTAGACATGCCTGAACCGCTGGATGAGCCTGAAGCCAAACCTAAGCGCGGCAGCAAACGTAAGGTACACGGTTATGGGGCAGTGCTGGTGCCGGATCATGCGGCTGATGAATCTCATGAGGTGCCCGAAACATTGCAGCCTAAAGCCGTCGAGACTGAAGTGACACCGAAGGGTACGAAGCCCAAAAAGCAAGTTGATGGGGCGAATGAGAACACTACTGAACCCCAGCAGGTTCCCCCTGAGTGGCATTCTGAACTTGAGCGACGGCTGGAACAAATAAGGGTTGAATTTGACGCTCAGCTTCAGGAACTTCGTCAAGAATCCCATGCAGGTTGGTTCGTGCGACGGGTTGAACGGCTGGAACGCGAGAACCTAAAATTACGGCTCGAACGGAATAAAGCTTTGTCTCCAGAGCAGAAGACCAATGTTGCTGAAATCCAACGGCTGAAGCAGGAGAATCAGGCGATCGCTCTCCAACTCAAACAAGCCCAGGACAAGCTCGATAGTTTCAGGCGACTGCTTTTCGGAGGTGAGGCGGGAGAGGCTGACCCTATAGGCTAAGACGGTAACGAAACCTGGGGTAGCAACCGAAAGGGCAAATCTTAATCGGAGATTTTGCTGTGAAGAAAATGGCGTTCACTCTACCGACAGTCCAGTCCGTAATAGATGGATCCCTTATCTCTAATCTCTGCAAACACTCCAACTGGCGCTTGCAATCTCTGCAATATGGTTGTGTAACGCAAAAGTCGTAAGCGGAAAACTGGCAGAGCTATCTGTGAGGGGTGGAGCGTCGCACCTATCCTCGATTCTGCATACATCGTGGGACATCTAACTTGGGCCTCTATGTGCTCGCCTGAGACGGAAGCTTAGCGCTCCTGCCATAACCGTTAGCCTCGTTATATTTGGCTCAAAACCTTGCTACATAAACTTTCTGACTCATTTCAACTAACCTCGACAAAATACAAGTTGTAACGTAGCGAAGTGTATGGAAGTGTATCGTAGTTTTATGATGCCTAATGCAGCTTCAGCCTGAGAAACAGATTTCTTGACGGATTTATCGAATTTAAGTTGTAGTGCAGTGTATCGCAGTGAGTTGGGGTGTAATGAGTAAGCAAATTTCTCTTCCCTGAAAACGTTATGCTTAAATACTCAAATATGTCCGTATGACCCGCTAAAGTTTGGGGCTGCTCACAGTCTGTTGGACGAAGGATCGAACTTACTTAAGATTTCGACGACAGGGAGGATCGAACTGGGAACTCCATGCAATTTCTCAAACTAAATCCTTAGAGGGTACAGTTTTAGGTCACTTCAATTTTCAGCCACCATTGGAGCGATTGGAAGAAGACAAACATATTACAAGTTCTTTCGCGCATATATTCATAGTTATAGCGTTCTGGTCTACCCGTGTTGAAAAGACAAGAGGAAGGCAAGAAGTAATCTTCAGTGTGAAGTTACCATTTCTGGAATCTATAGATCACCATTAATAGCCTTTTTTATCAGTTGCAATAATATGAACATCAATATGCTTGAGCGCTCTGAGGAGTTGGTGTGTCAGCGATCCACGTAGTATTAACCTCCATCGGGACTGTTGACTTTCTCCAATTACAATTTGAGTGATGTAATAGTTTTTTGCAACGTCTGCGATCGCTTTTGCTTTATCCTGTTCACTCACTCGAATAAATTCTCCACCAAACTCTTTACAGAGTCTTTCACAGGTTTCAATGTGCAAACTTTCTGCTTTACTGAGGAAACGATCAGGGTCATCGACAAATAGACCATATAAAGGCGCATGCATATAAGCAGCAATCCGAGCACCGCGTCGAATGAGTTGAATCGCATTGGGATATGTCGAGACACAAACTAACACTCGTTCATGAATGCTACAAAATGGAGCATCGGCTGTTGTGCCATTGATTGATTGCTCCAGCGCATCTTCTTCAATGTTGTCAGCGACCTCTCGTAATGCCAGTTCCCTTAAAGCAATCAGGTTGCGTCGCTGGAAGAAATTTTCTAGAGATTGGTCAACCTTTTCAGGAGCGTAAATTTTCCCGTCTCTGAGGCGTTCCTCTAGGGTCTCGGGTGTCACGTCAATGACCACGACCTGATCAGCTTCTTCTAATAAGCGATCAGGGATTCGTTCTCGCACCACAATGCCCGTAATTCGGGCAACAAGGTCATTCAAGCTTTCTAGATGCTGAATATTGACTGTTGAGTACACGTCAATTCCCGCTGCCAAAACGACTTCCACATCCTGATAGCGTTTTTCCCGCTGAGAACCAGGAATGTTGGTATGGGCTAGTTCATCAATCAGAACCAGCTGCGGTTGGCGAGCCAAGATTGCGTCCGTGTCCATTTCAGGCAAAATAACGCCAGAGCAGTTAATTTGCTGTCGGGGAACTATTTCTAGCCCTTCTGCACGTTGCTGGGTCTCCTGTCGATTGTGAGTTTCTAGTAACCCTATCACCACGTCAATGCCTTCCTGCCGGAGTCGATGGCCTTCCTCTAGCATTCGGTACGTTTTGCCAACACCGGGAGCCATACCAATGAAGATTTTGTGCTTGCCTCGGTAGGTAGGACGAATGTAAGTGCTGTCCGGTGAAGGATTGGACGAGTGATACATGGTTTAGCGACCCACCGCATCGAGCGCCAAATTGAGCTTCAGCACATTCACCCTTGGCTCGCCAAAGATACCTAAGAAGCGACCATCCGTGTTTTGATTGATCAAGTCTTCAAGTTGACTGGGTTGTAATCTTCTTGCCGTTGTCACCCGTGCAATCTGTGCCCTCGCAGCTTCTGGAGTGATGTGAGGATCAAGACTGGAACCAGAGGTATACAAAAGATCGGCAGTGGGTTGAATGCCTGCCTGTTTCAATTGAGCTGTAGTTTCTTGAACTCGCTTGAACAAATCAGGATTGGATGGAGCCAGGTTGCTTGCACCTGATACGCCCGTTTTGAGAATGCTAGCTCCGTCTGCATTCGGGTTAGCTGTGCTGTAGCTGGTGGTGCTGGGGCGACCGTTGAAGTAGCGATCACTCGTAAACGGTTGTCCAATCAAGGCTGAACCAATGGGCTGACCTTGAGCGTTCCTTAAGATACTGCCGTTCGCTTGAAAGGGAAAGACCAGTTGTCCAAACGCAATCATCATCAGTGGATAAATCAGAGCGGTGATGACCCAGAGGACCAAGGTTGATCGAATAGCTCTACCTGCCTCACGTGCAACACTCATTAGAATTTCTCCGGTACGAACATGACAAAGAACAGATAGATGGAAAGTGCCAACGTTCCCAATCCTAGTAAACCTAGTGCCCACGCTTGAGTACGGGAAAATTCATTGCCGCTGGCAGCATAAACAATAGGGGCAACAAATAAGTTCAAACACAACGCCAGAAACAAATACAGCGGCAGCTTTTGCCTGCGCCATTCTGACCCGAATACCAAGATTGCCTCAAGAGATTGAGAGACTGTTTGCAGCAATAGAAGCGATGATTTTAAAGAATTGAGTTTCATCTGTAGAAAAGTCTTGAAGGGTTAGGACAACGGCAAAATTGAGTCGATTACCTTGATGGCAATGAACGGAGCAATGATGCCACCCAGCCCATAAATCAGAATGTTGCGTTGCAGCAGTTGGTCAGCGGTGAGGGGGCGGAACTGTACACCTCGCAGCGCTAATGGAATGAGGACTGGAATGATCAAAGCGTTGTAAATCAAAGCTGAGACAATTGCAGACTGAGCACTTTTTAAGCCCATGATGTTGAGCGCACCAATTCCCGCAGCGGCAAAAATGGTCGGAATAATGGCAAAGTATTTGGCAATGTCGTTAGCAACGGAGAATGTTGTCAATGCCCCACGAGTGATCAGCAGTTGTTTGCCAATCGTTACCAGGTCAATTAATTTGGTGGGGTCAGAGTCCAAGTCCACCATATTAGCGGCTTCTTTGGCGGCCTGTGTTCCGGAATTCATCGCCAACCCCACATTGGCTTGGGCGAGAGCGGGTGCATCATTGGTACCATCTCCCGTCATGGCAACCAGTTTGCCTTGGGCCTGCTCACTGCGGATGACATCAATCTTGTCTTCGGGTGTCGCTTCGGCGATAAAATCATCCACTCCCGCTTCTTTAGCAATCACAGAGGCAGTAATGCGGTTATCTCCGGTTAGCATGATGGTTTTAACGCCCATGCGACGCAGTTGGTCAAATCGTTCCCGCAGTCCAGGTTTCACGATGTCCTTGAGATAGATCACCCCGTAGATTTCATGTCCCTGGCAGACAGCGAGAGGCGTTCCACCTAAGCGAGACACATGCTCGTAAGCCTCATCTAGCGTTACAGGAACCTGGCCACCACGAGAACGGACAAACCCTTTAATTGCATCTACCGCTCCTTTGCGATACTCCTTCCCATCAAGGTCAGTGCCGCTCATACGAGTCCGAGCAGAAAACTCAATTCCCTCTGTGGACTTGCCTTCCAGATCAACGCTGGCACCCAACTTTTGGGCTAACTGGACAATTGATCGCCCTTCGGGGGTTTCATCAAACACACTCGCTGCTAAACAAACATCAGCTACTTTTTGAATTGAGTGACCATTGACAGGGATAAACTCGTCAGCTAGACGGTTGCCCAGCGTAATCGTGCCCGTTTTATCTAGAACCAGCGTGTTCACATCACCACAGGCTTCTACGGCTCGTCCAGAGGTGGCAATCACGTTAAACTGAGCGACCCGATCCATCCCTGCAATACCGATCGCGCTCAACAATCCACCAATGGTCGTGGGAATCAAGGCAACTAGGAGCGAAATGAGGATGGCAATGCTGGTCCCAGTTCGTAAGCGGTCGCCTGCTGCCGCTCCTGCCATATTGCCTAGAAAGCCTGCGATGTAGCCAGACAACGAGGGAGTTGTGGCGACGACAATCAAAAACACCTGAGTTAGCACTGCCAGCAGCACAGTCAGGGCAATTTCGTTGGGGGTTTTGGTGCGTTCGGCTCCTTCTACCAAAGCGATCATGCGATCAATAAAACCCTGACCTGGGTCAGAAGTAATCCGCACAATCAGTTCATCGGAAAGTAGACGAGTTCCCCCCGTAACCGAACTAGCAATATCTGTGCCAGGTTGCTTCAGCACCGGAGCTGATTCTCCCGTAATGGCTGATTCATCGACCGAGCCAATTCCCTGGATGACCTCCCCATCCGCAGGAATCATATCCCCAGCAATGACTTTTACCTGATCACCTCGACGTAACTCAGTTGAGTTCACTTCTTGAATCTTGCCATCGGGCAGTAATTTCCGAGCGATCATGTCAGAACGGGTTGATCGCAAGGCATCTGCCTGTGCTTTTCCTCGTCCCTCTGCAACGGCTTCGGCAAAGTTAGCGAACAGAACAGTGAAAAATAGAATGCATGTGATGATGCCATTTAGTAACCGTTGTTGCCCGATGTCTGCCTGAACTGTCCCAAATAGGTTGGGATCAATAGTGACAAGTAGCGTAATGAGGGTGCCTAACCACACCACAAACATGACGGGGTTTCGCACTGCCACACGCGGGTTCAGTTTGACAAAGGATTCTCGAATTGCACGTTGATACAGCCCTTGATGCTGAGCTTTTGGAGTATGTTTGCGATCGCCTCGACGGCCACTGGGCACCCGAATGGGGCGAGAGGACGTAGATGGAGCAGATCCATTTCTAGTTTTCATAAATTCTGAAAAAACTCCTACCCAATTCCTTTGATAATTTGAAATGCCTCTGCCACTGGCCCCAGAGCCAATGCAGGGAAAAAGGTCAGTGCGCCCAAAATCAAAATCACGCCAGCGGTTACCCCAGTGAACAATCCTGTATCAGTCCGTAGCGTTCCAGCCGTTGCAGGGACAGGTTGTTTGCGTGACATACTATCGGCTAGCAAAAGTAATGCCACAATCGGAATGTAGCGGCCTGTCAGCAAACTAAAGCTGGTACTCAAATTCCACCACAGCGTTCCATCCCCAAGTCCTTCAAAGCCTGATCCATTATTCGCCGCCGCAGAAGCGTACTCGTAAATCACTTGAGAAAGCCCATGAAATCCAGGATTGCTGATGCCTGCAAGTTGTTCAGGAAAGGCCAGGGCAATTGCAGCCGGAATCAAGATGGCAATCGGGTGAACTAACAAAATCAGAAAACTTGCCAGCACCACTTCTCGTTTTTCAATCTTGCGTCCCAAAAATTCGGGGGTTCGTCCCACCATTAACCCTGTCACGAATACCGCCAAAATCAAGTAGGCAAAGAGATACGCGGTTCCCGTTCCCTGTCCACCAAAGACAATTTGGAGAAACATATTAGACAGGGTGACAAAACCACCATTCGGCATGAATGAATCATGCAAGCTGTTCACCGCTCCACACATACTTGCCGTCGTAAATACGGCAAACAAGGCAGACTGCGCCCAGCCAAAGCGAACTTCCTTGCCTTCTAAATTCGGAGCTTGACCACTCAGTAGAGCATTTACTGCAGGATTGCCTTGGTATTCACCCATCGCAGTGATGACAATAAACCCAACTAAAATTGCAAGCGGAATGCTGTACACCAACCAAGCTTGCTTCAGATTATTGGCAAAAATCCCGTAGGTAATAATCATCGATGTGGGTATGGAAAGAAGCGCGACCAGTTCAATCAGGTTAGTGAAGCCATTTGGGTTCTCAAAGGGATGGGCAGAGTTAATCCCGAAGAAACCACCACCGTTTTCGCCTAGCTCTTTAATAATCTCGAAGTGAGCCACCGGACCACGTGCGATCGCCTGACTAATCGCTGGATTTTCCAAGGTGGGCACAATTGCTGGCCCCGACAAAGTTTCAGGCATTCCAGCTCCAATAAAAACAATTGCGCCCACAATGCTGATTGGCAACAGAATGCGAGTAATGGCCTGAATTAAATCAACATAGAAGTTACCTAACGCTCTACCTGTTAACCCTCGAATAAAGGCGATCGCCACTGCAATGCCTGTCCCCGACGAAGTAAACATCATGAAACCTAGAGCTGCGAACTGACTGAAATAGCTATAAGTTGTTTCGCCCGAATAATGCTGCTGATCCGTATTCGTAACGAAGGAAATTGCGGTGTGCAACGCCAAATCCCACGATGGTGCCCTCAATCCAGTGGGATTAAAGGGCAATATTCCTTGAAATAAAAAGATCAAGAAAATAAACACGAGCATTGCCAAATTGCTATACAGCACTGCCCGCGCATACTGCCAGCCTGTCATCTCCTCGCGTACACGTACTCCACTCCACGAGAAAATAGCTCGCTCTATAGGATTCAGGACTGTATCAAGCATCGTACGCTGTCTCATGAATACAAGCGCTATATATCGACCGAAGAATGGCGTAATTACCAATACGATCAGCAGCGTTAATGTAATTTGAATCCATCCTTGCAGCATGAGTCATTTAACTCCAACATCAGTTAATAGGCTGCTTCTGAAGTGATTAGTAATTCAGCACCTGAGTATTGATCGGGAACTGGTTACTCAGCCTCTCAATCGTCCCTACTCACTGATAGTGAAACTCTGATTCAGAAATTACAAGGTATAGAGCAGCGTTTAGTGCAACTTTTAGATCATATGTATAGTCCGTAGGAGCCAGTGTTTAGAAAACGTTTAGAGCATGTTTAGGCAAGATCTATACCTGCAAATATAACTTTGGTTCTAAACGCCATCTGTGCCTCATTTTCGAGTGATTCCATTTGAAAATCGCTAGACTTTTGAGGATAGGCCTCGCTCAACAATCATCTTTTCTAGCCAAATGCGTCAATTTCAACGTATTTTTTTTGCAAAAAACTGGCATTTAGGAACATTCTGGTTAGTAGTGGGACTGTTTGTCGTGGTTCTGTCCCTGGAGTTCTCAACCCCACCAGATTACGTTTTTGGCTACCTCTACATTGGTCCGATTCTGCTGTCGAGTGCTCACCTGAGTCGAAAAATCACCTTTCAAGCCACATTGGTTGCCTGTATTCTGACCTTGATCAACGTTTGGCTGCCAGGGCTTGAACCTGTGAAGGCTCCGACAATTGCCAGTCGAGTCATTGCAACACTGGCACTAGTCGTGACGGGAGTATTGAGCGATCGCAATCGGCTCTATCAGGAGACGGTACTCCAACAACAAGCAAAGTTGACAGCCCAGGAAAAGTTGGCCAACATCCGAGAAGACTTTGCTTCAGCCCTGACCCATGATCTGAAAACCCCTCTCCTAGGAGCAATTGAAACCTTAAAAGCCTTTCAACAGGGTAGCTTTGGATCCATCGAGCCAAATCAGCAGAAGGTTTTAGCAACCATGATGCGAAGCCATCAAACAACTTTACAAATGGTCGAAACGCTGTTGGATGTCTACCGAAATGATAATGAAGGGTTGCAGTTGAATCTTGCCCCTGTTGATCTCGTTGAGATTGCCGAGGCAGTTAAAGCAACGATCACCGATTTGGCAGCTAGCCGTCGAATTCATGTTTCTCTGCATTATGGCGCGTCCAATTTTCGCCAGTTTCTTTGGGTAAAGGCTGACGCTCTTCAACTTGAACGAGTTATGGCAAATCTACTCACGAATGCGATCAACCATTCGCCCCGAGGTGAAAGGGTTGAGGTTGTCCTCGAAGCGGGGTACTCCTACCAAACAGTCAAGGTCAAAGATAAAGGAGCAGGCATTCAGCTAGATGAGCTTCCCTATATATTTGAACGGTTCTATCAAGGACACAGCGATCGCCAAGCAAAGGGAGCAGGATTGGGGCTTTATCTATCTCGCCAGATTTTAGAAGCCCACAACGGTACAATTTGGGCAGAGAATCAGCAACCTACCGGAGCAATTTTTGCCTTTCGGCTACCAACTTTTCCCTATAATCCCTCTATTTCTAGTTAAGATGGCATCTCCACTACTCAAAATTCTTCTGGTTGAGGATGATGAACTCTTCCGTCTCGGCTTACGGGTACGGCTAGAGCAAGAGTCTGGGTTAGAAATTGTGGCAGAAGCAGAAGATGGAGAAACAGCAATTGAATTCGTCAAAAGCCACTTACTGAGCATCGTTGTTCTAGATATTGGGCTACCAGGATTGGGGGGTATTGAAGCCTGTCGGCAGATCAGACAGCTAGCGCCAGACCTTCCAGTTTTAGTCCTAACCTCGCACACGCAAAAAGCATTGATTAACCGAATCATCGAAGTTGGCGCACAAGGCTATTGTCTCAAAGGCGTGCCCTCACAGACTCTCATCCTTGCCATTCACTCAGTTGCAGCTGGGGCTTCTTGGTGGGATTCAGCTGCAACAGCAGAGATTCGGGCAGCTTTTGAAAATAACGCTAGTGCTACACCAGTTAATGATTCCAATCCACTGGCTTCTGCTCTTACTCGGCGAGAACAGGAGATCTTGGCTTTAATCGCGGATGGCAAAACGAATCAAGAGATTGCTGAAATGCTATACATCGCGCCAGGAACGGTACGAGTTCATGTGCATGCCATTTTACAGAAGCTAGACGTGCGTGATAGGACTCAGGCTGCTGTCATCGCCATTCAAAAAAATCTGATTGACCAAGCGTTATTACTTAACAATTGAAACTGATGCTTAGCGCTCCTGCAATAACGTTAACCTCTTTATTTTTGGCTCCATACCTGTCTAGATAAACTTGCTGGCTCTCTTTAACTAAACTCGACAAAATATAACTTGTAACGTAGTGAAGTGTACAGAAGTGTATCGTACTTTTATAGTTTTCGATACAGCATCAACCTGAAAACAGTTTGTTTAGGGACTTCCAAAGAATAAATCGTCCTATTGTCCCTGTGGACTATACGAAATATCCACAAACCATTTTCCAAGATCAGGAAGTCCTTCTCGTGTTGAATTCGTGAGCCGTTGAATTTGGGTTTCAACTTGAGCCATCGC
>DATNQK010000386.1:0-3803 GCA_036704065.1 Stenomitos sp. | reverse complement strand
CCACCTTCTGGGCCAATGCTGGCTTGCCAATCTGGACTGCGTCTATCAACCCTTAAGGTAACTCGGGCGACGGGAGGTTGTACCGAAACCTGCTCAATTTCAACCCGCTGTACCCCATGAAAATTAAGCTTATAGGCGTTGCGTGCCAGTAGTCTTGAAGCCGTAACGCCACTTAACTCAACCGACACTTCGCGACGATTGCTGCTGCGCCTGACTTGGGCGTTGGCAATGGGTTGTCGTGTTTTGAGTAAGAAGCCAGTGGGAATGACCAAAATATCATCTAGGGTTGTCCCCCCCATTGCCGTTGTGGTCACTGGGTCAGAAGTGGGCCGGGGCGAAGGTGTAAAGCGAGGGGGAACCGAAGGCGTGGGGACTTCGGATGGTGTGCCAGATCCAGCACTAGGGTCAGTGTTGGCTTCAGGTAATGTAGAAGTCGACTGCCAAACCTGAGGCGTTGGTAGATCGATAGACCAGGAAATAGGAGAAGCGCCCCGCACTTTAACCTGTTGGGGGTCAACGGTGTAACCCGGAGCAAGCTCTACGACGATGCGAGCGGTTTGGGCATCCACTTGGCCTACTCGAACCGAACGTACAGCCGCATTATACGCCTGGTTCACTGTGGGACGATTGAGTTGAATCCCAGGCAAATCCACAACTAGGCGGACGGGGTTAGGGATGAGTTGTACACGGGGTTGAACGGTATCGTCTGTCGTAAATTCGAGTCGGTTGCTAGAGGCATCGAAACGCCAGAACTGTAGACGTGCGGCTTGTGCTGCTGCCGTAAAGCCAACACAGTCTATGGCTCCTATGAGCCCTCCAATTAGTGCAATGGCCCATACGATGGACCCCTGCCGATTGCGTCCCAACCGTTGCCCCATGAGACAGTCTCCGCCTTTAAAACATATTGCTTAGTTTGGGTCAAGCATACCCCTGACTTGTCAGATGCATGTCGCCAATGCAGCAGCATTGATACAAAACTATCTGTTTGACGTCACTTGCCAAGCGCTTCGTTCCCTAGAAAGGGAATTACAAATGGCGATGATTCAGAGCAATTAAAACACACGGTGGTTTAGCGATGGCATCTGACGACGCACTTGCCCCAAACGACGCGGTTCAATGTTGGCGATCGCCATGCCGGGTTCCGTCCCTGCATCGGCCAACACCACTCCCCAAGGGTCCACAATCATGGCATGTCCGTGGGATTGACGTCGAGAGTTATGCTGCCCAGTTTGAGCCGGAGCAATGACATAGCAGGTATTTTCAATTGCTCTAGCTTGAAGCAACACTTGCCAATGGTCTTTGCCGGTAAATGCAGTAAAGGCGGCAGGTACAAACAACACGTTTGCCCCAGATTGAGCCATCGCCCGATACAGTTCTGGAAAGCGCACATCGTAGCAAACCGAAAGGCCTAAGTTGCCAAGGGTTTCGGAGGGGTAAACCGGAGCCTGTTTGGTGCCTGCCACCACCATGGTCGATTCCTGGTAAATGTTGCCGTCAGGAAGCTCGACGTCGAACAGGTGTACTTTTTCGTAGCGTGCTAACTCTTGGCCATCGGCGGAAATCAGCAGCGCAGTGTTATAAACTTTGCCATCTTGCGCAGGCACTGGAAAGCCACCGCCCAACAATGTGATTTGATAGCGTTGCGCCATCGTTTTGAGGAACTTCTCGCTTTCGAGAGAAATGTCTTTAGCTTGCTGTAATTTTGTGGACTCATTGCCTAAAAAAGCAAAATTTTCCGGCAAGCCAATTAATTCTGCCCCTCGGCGGACTGCTACATCAATGAGTTCTTCGGCTTGATTGAGGTTGTGATGCAGATCGGGAAGGCTAGTCATTTGAATAGCCGCAGCAAGATATGACTTCATGGAAGCAGCACAAAAATTCTGGTGAAGGGGTTATGGGGCTATTGAGTCAAAGTGTGTCTTATCCGTATGCAGCGGAACAGACAGCCTCGCTCGCCCCCAAAAGCCTAACATGCTTCCTTTGCTTTACACCAAACTCTTGCCTGATTTGGGGAAGGGGATGAGAACAGGGTCAAAAAAACTAGGTCACTGGGCAAAATGACACGGGAAATTGGCTTGTACTATAACGATGCGTTTGAGCGAAGCCCCAAAGCATAAAAGCGATCGCCTGTCATGGCGATCGCTTTTATGTTGGCATTACCTATCGGGCAATGGCGCTAGAGCTATGCGGCAAGATTACATCATGCCCATGCCACCCATGCCACCCATGTCAGGAGCAGCGGCTTTTTTCTCGGGCTTATCGACCACGATCACTTCCGTGGTTAGGACGAGACCAGCAATGGAGGCTGCATTTTGCAGACCAGCCCGCACAACTTTAGCGGGATCGATAATCCCTGCGCTAATCATGTCTTCGTATTTATCTAATAGCGCGTTGTAGCCAATGGGGAATGCCTTAGATGCAACAGTTTCTACAACCACAGAGCCTTCAACACCCGCGTTATCAGCAATTTGACGCAGCGGTGCTTCTAGGGCACGGCGAACGATATCGGCACCGATGGCTTCTTCGCCGCTGAGGGTGGACTTAACAGATTCCACTTTTTGAATTAAATGGATGAGGGTTGTACCACCACCAGGAACAATGCCTTCAGCAACCGCAGCTTTGGTTGCGTTGAGGGCATCTTCAAAGCGCAGTTTGCGATCTTTGAGTTCTGTTTCGGTTGCAGCACCAATCTTGATGACGGCAACGCCGCCTGCGAGTTTAGCAATCCGCTCTTGGAGCTTTTCTTTGTCGTAGTCAGAGTCGGTTTCTGCCAGTTGGCGACGCAGTTGGTCGACCCGCTTGTCGAGGTCGGCTTTGTTGCCTGCTTCGGAAATGATGGTTGTGGTGTCTTTGGTGATGCTGATGCGCTGCGCTGTACCGAGCATTTCTAGCTCGACGCGATCTAAAGAAAGACCCACTTCTTCAGAAACAACCTGTCCGCCAGTAAGAACTGCAATGTCTTCTAACATGGCTTTACGGCGCTCACCAAAGCCAGGAGACTTGATGGCAGCAACGTTTAAAACGCCTCGCAGTTTGTTCACGACTAAGGTCGCGAGGGCTTCGCCTTCGATGTCTTCTGCAACAATCAATAAGGGTTGGCCTGCACGCGCTACTTTTTCTAAGGTGCTGACCAGTTCTTGAATGCTGTTGACTTTTTTGTCTACGATCAGGATCCGAGCGTTGCTGAGTTCGGTCACCATGCGCTCAGCATCGGTGACGAAGTAGGGCGAAATATACCCGCGATCCAATTGCATCCCTTCGACGAGATCCATTTCTGTCGCTAAGGATTTGGATTCTTCAACGGTGATCACACCATCGCGGCCGACTTTGTCCATTGCTTCAGCAAGCATGGAACCCACTTCTGGATCGTTACCCGCAGAAATGCTTGCCACTTGGGCGATCGCATCGCCTTCGACGGGCTTAGACATGGTTTCGATTTCCGCTACCAATGCATCGATGGTTTTATCGATCCCACGACGCAATGCAACTGGGTTAGAGCCAGCAGCCACGTTCTTCATGCCTTCACGGATGAGGGCTTGGGCTAGCACGGTTGCGGTGGTGGTTCCATCTCCTGCAACATCATTGGTTTTGGATGCGACTTCGCGCATGAGCTGAGCCCCAGCATTTTCAAAGGGGTCTTCTAGCTCTACTTCTTTGGCGATGGTAACCCCGTCATTTACAATTTGAGGTGCGCCGAATTTCTTTTCCAGGACAACGTTGCGCCCCTTGGGGCCGAGGGTAATCCGCACGGCATCGGCTAGGGCATTGACGCCCCGTTCGAGGGAGCGACGCGATTCTTCGTT
>DATNQK010000385.1:0-16534 GCA_036704065.1 Stenomitos sp. | reverse complement strand
CCCTCATCCGGTAGTTGGGCAATTTCAAGCGTGGATAGGTCGGATTGAGAAATGCGCAGAGAAGGCGACCAAGTGAGGCTGTTCTTGAGACGCTGTGCGAGTTTCCAGTGCTTGAGGCTATGGGCCTGGTCATAGAGTGTGCCGAAGGCCACCGCACCACGAGCCACGATGAAATCATCTACCCCTTTCTCTGGGCCAGGGAGGTCAACCACCTGAACCGGACAATGGTATGCCTCGAAGATCTGACCCAAGCGTTGGATCGCCTTCGCCACGTTAGCAGCAGTTTTGGGTTTGGCGTCATGGTCAAAGCAGATGGTGATTTTTCTGCCTGATGCGAAGGGGATGAGTTCGGGGATAAGTTGGGGTTTAACCGGATTGCCCAGTGCATCCTTGGAACGGTAGCCACTGAAGATACCAGGGAGTGCGATCGCCACATACCCAGCACTCAACAAACTAGCCGCTTTCTTTGCACCTTCGACGATAACAATGGGGATGTGACGGTCTAAGGCCCACTGCCAGAAGCCCTCATCCTCTGCTGGGTGATCTGGGCTGGTTAGCAATGGGAAACTCGATAGCTGATGCAGTCGAGACAGGTACTCATCTCGCAGGTTATGGGTGGTGGCGATCTTGAGTCCCACAGACCAAGACACCCGCAAAAAGAATGCTCGGGTAGGCGTCTTAGGGGGATGCTCGTACTTAATGGACTTCCGTTTCTCAGCATCGAGACGGGGCACATTGGGCTTGAAGCAACCCCACTCCATCGGTTGCCATCGGTTGAGGGGGTCAAGGCCACTACACCACCAACCGCCTGCTGTGGTGTTCTGATATAGCCGCAGCCACTTGGAAGAGAGTCGGCCACCATTGAGGCGCTCCAACTTGTGTGAAGTCAAAAGGTACTCGTAGGGCTGTTCGCCTTCGAGACTCATGAGATTAAGCGCAATTAAGTCAGTCGTGATGGCGCTGTTTTGCCATTCGTGGAAGTGATTCAGTTGAATGCTGCAAACCTCGGCTGGAGCGCAGGTACTAAAGCGCCCAGCCTCGGCAGCATAAAGCGTCGAGGTCATGTCAAATCTATCTCCGTACTCTGTTGCGTCGGCTACTGTGAAGCGGGTTTGCCTTGGCTTGAGAGTCTCTTGGTCATGCTCGACAGGCTTTTTCGGGAAAAAAATCTTGTCAACCTAGGCCAATTATGGCTAGAATTGTTCGCATGACAAAGGCGCTGACCTAATCTGCATCGGAAGCAAAATTAAAGTCAACTGGCTCTTAGCCGCTTAATGCCCTACTGATTCCACCCAGTGGGGTTTTTAAGTTTAAACCCGTCTAGTTTCTGTTCGTCGCTGCTGTCACCTCCTCAATAAATAAACCCTAGGCTTTAAATTTACAGGGTTCTTACAGATCAAACCCAGAAATCTGAAATGTGTCAAGGAAATCCACAGGATTGTCCACGCTCCGTAACGCTTTAAAGAGTTTGCACCGAGGGCTATTGGATCCTGGGTATGGGCAGCCAACGGTTGGTGAGAAGCAGAGACCATAACAGCAACAAATTTGGGACATCTAGTGTAGTTAGGCACTGAAACGGGAAAAAGAGGAAGCGAAGTGCTTCTCTCCTAACTGACCATGACACGAAGCTGTTCTATTGCGTTGTGCCGATAGCGACGAAGGGTAGCAGGGGTTATCCCTAATGCATGGCTGAGACTTGATAAACCTTGCTCATGCTCTTTGAAATAGAAGGCTTCTAGAATTCGTTGTTGGATAGAGGAGAGTGTTTTTATGCTTCGTCTTAACTCTCGATAACCAAGTAAGTCGTATAGTCCACCCTCAACTTCAAGGGTATAGGCATCCTTAAGGGCACGAGTAGCTTTATGGAGCCTTTGTTCCTGGTCAATTAACCGCTTCATGGGTCTGGTTACCCGATGCCAAGCATAAGTCGAGAATTTACAGTCTCTATGAGGGCGGTACTGTTTTGCGATAGTGCATAGCTCTGTGTAGCCTGCTTGCACGAAATCTTCTAATTCCACATCTGTCTTGTAAAGTCTATGGAAATGCTTAGCCCTGATCTCCGCTACCCATAAATGTTGCAGCACTAAATTCTCTAAAGTTTGATTTGTATTATGGCTAGAGGAATAGGATAAATGGGGAAAGCAGGGGTTTAAATTGGGTTGATTTCTAAATGGGGACATAAAACTCTCTGGGGATAAATGTATAGAAACTCATGACCCAATCGATATCAAAAGATGGGCCTTAGTTTGATTTACATTGAATCCTTAGAGCTATGAGTGGAAAGCTCTGATGGACTTCTCAAGTCAAGAAAAAGATGCTCAAGATCGTCTCAGACTCTTGCTTCTGTGACTAGGAGATCTGAAGCCCTGAAAGAATTAGCGAAGCTCGATTTAATTATTGTTGACAAGTAGCTTCTAAATCTTTTAGTAAGCAATGAAGTTCGAAGACAATCTTTTTTTGTCAAAAAAGAATAACTAATTGCAAGTAATTTTGTATAGAAGTCATCGTATATGTATGCATTTTTTGTGTCAATCCATATGGCATCTATGGAAATATTCCATTAAATCTATGAATCATGTTCAAAAACTTATCGAAGGTTTGGATTGACTTGAGTTTGTAGTGAAGGCAACGGGGTCAGTTGTACTATCGCATTCATGAGCCTTACAATCGCGAAGAACTTCTAGACCCGCACACCCCAGGGATTGTCTTACCAGAGGTAAAACACGAAGTCGAGCCACTGGAGAATGCACAATTCTATGTGGAGTTTTGGCATCATGCGGACTTAGATGATGCTCCTACTGACCCTCATGCTTAGCTAGATGTGAATGCCGACGTTGAAATTCCCTCCTCAAGCGATCGCCCTTGCCAAACGCCTCACCTTGACCGACTCGCTTTGGGAACGTCCGCAGGTGCAGGGGATTACCATCGATGGCCCAGACTCGCGTGACCTCGACGATGCCATCTGGCTCGAACCCACACCCACTGGAGCAATCCTGTCAGTCCATATCGCCGATGTCGCTGAACTTGTCACTATCGGTTCGATTTTGGACAAAGTGGCGATCGCCCGAACACAGACGCAGTATTTTAGGAATGGCAATGCCCCCATGCTGCCGAGGCCATTGTCCGAAGATAAACTCAGCTTGCTTGCCTTTCAAGATAGACCGACCCTTACCGTAAGGGTCACACTTAATGCTCATGCCGAGATCAAACAGACTGAGATCTTCGAGTCTTGGATGCGCAGCCATCAACGCTATAGCTACAGCGAAGCAGATGCTGCCCAACGCGACCCCAACGATGCCTATGGCGACCTCTTGCAACAGGCTTATTACTGGTCACAAATCCTCAATCGGCAGCGTATTGCACAAGGTGCCATCGGGGGCAGAATTACCCCCTTCGGCATGTGGCTTAACGAAGAAGGCGCGCTCTCCACAGCAGAGCGCACCAATAGTCATCTGCTGATCCAAGAATTCATGATCTTGGCCAACCGAGCGGTAGCCCAATGGCTAGCAGAGCGTGATATTCCAGCGCTGTATCGCAATCACACCGCAAGGGCGATCGCCCCTGAACGTGAGACCTTGTATCAGACCTTGCTGACCCTCGGATCAGCAGCAGCGATGCGGCAACGATTGCAGAGCTGGTTGAACCGAGCAGAGTATGGCCCTGCCTTAGTGGGACACTTTGCCTTAAACCTGCCTGCCTATTGTCACTTCACCTCACCGATTCGACGATTGGCTGACTTAGTGAATCATCGGATTGTCAAAGCCCTACTCAAAGGTGAACAAAGTCCTTACACCAAGACGGAACTGGAACAATTGGGTCAGCATATTGCCCAAGTCACGCTGGAGCTAGAGAAAGAAACCTCAGAGCACTTCAAAGCAGAGCATCGTAAACAGTATCAAGCCCTCTTGGATGATGCATCGGATGTGCCGCACCTGTCGCTCAAGGAATTTTCTAAAGTGCTCAAGTATGCGGTGGAGACCCAAGAACTCCAGCCCGTATTGGCAGAGGTCAAAACGCGAATAGACAAGGGCCAGTTATCCGTGCAGGATCTTTACCTACTCGTGTTCCAGGTTCAGGATAAGAGCATCCACAAAGCAGTGTTGAACCATCTGGAAAAGCAGATTCAGGATGCCTCAAGCATCATTGCGATGGCCGTGGATTGGCAAGCGGATTGGGGAAGGGCTGAATATGTGGAACTGAGCCAATCCTCTCCGTTTACGGTGGCGTTGGAAGTCACGATTACTCAGGAGGAAGGCCAGCGTGTCCTCACGACTAAAGATCTGGCGACGCATGGGCGGAAACAAGGGTCACGGCATCACGCGAGTTTGTTATGGATTGAAGCTTATCTCCAAAATGCTCTGGTAGAGGCGAGTGAGCGATCGCCAGCAAATACCGCAATGCAAGTGGCGGAAGTAGCTGCAACTGGGCAACAGACCTCCTGTGTGCCGATGCATCGATACCTGAGCAAGCCGCTCAAAGATGGACAGAACTTTGTGGGGATGCTCAATGATATCTGTCAAGCGCTGCGCTGGGATGTAGCGATTTATGAGTTTGCTGAGGTCTCTGAGGGGTTTGAGTGTGACTGTCGATTACAGGTTGGGGATGAGGTCATTGTTGGCAAGGGTATTACCCCAGCTAAACAAAAGGCGAAGGCGATCTCGGCTAGGCAGGTAATGGAGAAGTTACAGGCGATCGCCCGATGTGATTAAGCACTGCTAATTCAACATTTTTGCAGTGAGAGAACATATTTACTAATTCCATGATGACAGTGGCGACTATCGACTGTCTTGTCCATCATGCAACGATCTTTGAGATGCAAGCAGACAGTTTCTGTAAACAAGCGGTGACTAAACGCACTTCTGAGGCGAAAACAAACCTTTCTCCATAAAGCGTTCTCCTTCTCTTGCCAGTGGGAGTACCTGCACAAATGTCTAACCCTTTTAGGGATTTTTGCCTTCAAGGATCCCTAAAAGGGTTGTAAATGTGGGGTAATTGTCGTTGAGTTCTGGTCGCGATACCCCTCCACGCTTCTTTTGCCTGTGCTCCTTTTCCAGAAATACAAGACACATGTTCAAAGAGGAAGCATCAACATTTCGACCTGAAATTTATTCGATTAATTCGTCTTATGTTATTGACATTCGACACGCAGGGAATATTTCTAGCGACGAGTCATATGACTAACACATTGACGACACTTCTATCTTGTCAAACTTGCTAAAGAATGGCTGTATCTATGCCAAATGACCCGCTAGTTATGGCTACTTTCGTAGTCTGCACTCCAGATTATTCTTTGCTTACTAATCTGTAACCGAACTCAGGCAAGTCTTTTACGTGAGGTAAGAAGCTTAGAAGCTTAAATTACCTTAGATTAAGTTTTTATCTTTCTTTTGCCAAGTGATAAAGCTTGAAGGCTAGAGACGAGAAATTGGTTTTTTCTACTGTCGTAAAGCTTTAACTATTTCCGAGCCGCTTAACCTAGCCATAAATTCCAACGATGATAATGCAACTAGGCTGATGCGACGCAGGCCCGCTGACCATTGATTTCTGGCATAACATGGAGCATTTTCCTTGTCGTTATCAGTCCAGTTCCATCGTGTGAGGATGTTCACTATGAAAGCTCTAGTTCGGATCGCATTACTCTTAACTTCCGCTACACTTGTAGCACCAGCACTGGCTGAGACAGATAGGAATTCCCTGCCGACTGAACGCACGGATGGTGTTGTTCAATCTTGGAGTCCGTTAGCACTTACTATCGGGGCCAATCGTTTCATCGTACCTGTTAAGACAAAAAGCGGCGATGTTCTCAAAATTCATACCGACCCAATGTCTGTGGTTGGTAATAGCTACAACTCAGAATCCAAAGTGGTGATCGACACCACTGGTCGCAAAACAGGTCGAGTTGTGGGGCTCAGCCGCTCACAGATAACAATTGCCTTAGATCAAGGCAACACTGAAGAAACCTACTTTCTGCATCGTGAGCAGCGTCGCTATCTGAGCATGGGCGATGCAGTGGTTATTACTCCTTATAAGCGCGTGGTACGAGCTGAAACCTCAGGACTGACCTCTGATTATTTTTGGATAAAAAAATAATTTCCGCTCCTCTACTTAGACGCTCAATGTATTCTAAAGGGGCTTATGCACCTGTGCGCATAAGCCCTGAATCGAGCTGATACTTGCTCATTAGCAAACATTATTCAAACAAAAAATGCCCTTTATTCAAAGGGCAAAGTCATCATACAAGTTGTATCTCTAGGTCATTTAGAACACAAAAGTTGTTCTAATGATGGGTTGGAAGAACGCTGCATTGGTTGCGTTGTTTTCAGCATTAAGGTTCACAATGACACCCGGAGTGACCGTAATATTCCCATTCACTCTAATCCTGTAGAGAGCTTCGATATGCCAGTTGGGATCACACTCAAATGAGTTATTGGATTGATCTAGATCAGGGCTACAGGAATAGTTAGACAAGTTAGAGGCAACTACTCGAGGTTGCTGACCAATCACCAGAGCACCTAAGTTGCCATCCTTGAACAGATCAGGTGCAGCTAAAACAAGTGCCCAGTTGAGAACGGTTGCTTGCCGATCCCTACCAAATATAGGTGCAGCACTTTCCACAAAGGTAATATTCCCCCAGCCCGAAATATTAAATTTGGGACTTACCTTCCATGTAAATTGTAGCCCTGCCGAGTCGACACTCTGCGCAACGTTGGCCCCCAGGAAAGGTCTAGTTGCAAAAGCACTACCTGTCGAACCTGTAGCATTCGCAAAACCACCCTCTTGGAATGCATGCGCATAAGTTAACCCTAATGCCAATGTAGGTGTTACATTAAATTCAACTTGGGCCAATGCTGCATAAGAGCCACCAAATAATCCACCCGCAGGACTTAGGTTACCTTGCGCACTACCAGCAGGAAGCACGCTCCCTGGGTTGTCAGCCAAATACCCTACTGATACTCCCCACTTGGGATTGAATTGATAGTTGAATACAGCCCCTGCTGCGTTATTGTTTGTATCGCCAAACCGATAAATAGGGCTAAAGCGACCAAAGCGAGACAGCGCACCAGTACCGCTGCTTGCCAAATAGGGGTTAAACGTAGTGGTTACAAAGTCATTGAATTCCCCAGACTTGGCAATGAGGGTAAGGCGACCTTTGGAACCTACACGAAACTGGTACCACAGATCATCGAGTTCAAAGGTATTATTATTGGTGCCATCTGCCCCTGTACGGGTCATGTTTGTACCACTGACGCCGTTTGTGCCTGGAATACTACGGGCTTGTAACCTCACCCGCAACCTATCTCGACCGTTAAAGCTGGTATCAAAATTAAGACGAGCACGATTAGCAAAGTACGCGTTGCTGGTAAAGTCTGGTGTTGCTGAATTGGCTTGTGTTCTCGCTCTTGTCGCATTGTCGCTAAAGACTTCGCTAGCAATCATCACCACTTCACCACTCAGCTTGGTTGTGGTGGCGAAGGTTTGTGCCTGCAAGTTAGCAATACGGGCATCTAAGCCATCAATTCTACCCTTGAGGCTCGTCAGTTCCGATCTAAACTCTTCTTGCAATGCCTGAACCGTTTTAAGATCTTCCTTGGTGGTAAAGCGATCGCTAATTTGGTCTAAACATGTGTTTAGGGCTGCAGCCAATTCATAACGAGTGGCTGCCCGGTTGCCTCGGAAAGTGCCATCGGGATATCCTGCAATACAGCCATACCGTTCAACAAGGGACTGCAACGCCTGAAATGCCCAATCCGTCGGTTGAACGTCGGTCAGTTGAGAAACAGAAGTTACTTGTGCCGCCGTATCAGAGGCTTCATTCACATCTTGCACGATTGGCGGATGAGCGCTAGGGGCTACAATTTGTCCCTTAGTAACCGACGGTTGGCTACTCAAATCCGTGATTAAGGGAGATAAAGTACCAGGTAATGTATTGGAGGCTCCATTATCGATTTCATTAGCCTGCGCTACCCAAGGCACGCCAGCCAATACACACAAAGCTGCAACAGGGTGCAGCATCCACACTATTTTAAACTTAAAACTCATACACTCCTCACACATCATCACAAAGCCAAATCTATTCGAGTAAACATCCAAGCCGTTATATGCTTGAGCGGTACTTCATGGGTTTTACAGATGTAAAACTAACAGAACGACTCGTGAAAAAAACTCACTCAGGGGCGTAACAAGGTTATTTAGATCTTCTTGCAGATACCTGAGATCAAGATTGACCAAAGAGACTCGATTAAAGAAATTCAGGCAATTGATATAACAGATGCTTAATTGTGCAAACCCATAGTATTAGGACTATGACCTAATACTTACGCTTTGCCATTTGAAACTTTATCCAAAAGCATCTAAAAGCTAGAAACTTCTGAAGTAAAAGAAGCACCCAGCTAGCCAGAAACCCGCAAAATAGAGCAATAAAACCTATTTAGACCTCAGAAACAGAGTAAGTCTAGCACTTTGCAGCAGGAAGAGAAAACCAAGAGAAGGTTAAGGCAATCATCTCAAGACTATTCAAAGTGTTGACTAGGAAGATAAATGTATTAACCCAGCTCAAAACGAAGCATTATTTCCAATGCATTGCTTTAATATTAGTTGACATTAACCTAAGAAGT
Organism: Stenomitos sp.; assembly: GCA_036704065.1. Classification (GTDB taxonomy): domain Bacteria; phylum Cyanobacteriota; class Cyanobacteriia; order Thermosynechococcales; family Thermosynechococcaceae; genus JAAURS01. The sequence continues at coordinate 7,919 of DATNQK010000385.1, read as the reverse complement.
AAGTATTTTTCAACCCCTAATAGAGGTAAGAAAATTAAGATATTTTTTTCAGAATATGAAACACAGTTAAATATGATTTTCGAAAATTAATTCTTAACAAGTTAAAGTGTGTTTTAGCTCCCAAGTATTAGTATCATCGTGAAAATAAGACCATTTTTGATGCTTCAGCTTGATGTAAGATTTCACCTAAACTTCTCCTAGCAGAGCCGTTAAGGTCACCTCTTGCTCTAACGCTTACGATGCTTTCAACAAGGTTGTGTGCAAACGCTTGTCACATGCAGACGCTTGTAGGAATTCACAGTGGGTTTGATAAAGGCACACAACACAGGAGGGCCTCGGCTGAATGAAATACACCCCCGATAAACTGATAGGCCAAGGATGAAAGCCCTAAGGAACCCGCAGTATCCAGGAATGGATTGTCGCTGTCCATCAGATTCCAGACTGAGACATGTGTATATATGAGAACCTTTGCCGTTAAGTGGCGAAACGGTTTGGGCACAAAGAAAGGTAGCCCGTAGTCCTCTACAAGTTAATCGCTTGGCAAGCATGCAACACTGAGCACCACCAGCCACTACTGTCCCCATTTATCCAAGCCTTACCTTGCCGCTTTTGTCCAAATCCATGAGGAGAAATTGCAATTTTGAAAACAACACAAATGAATTCTTGCAAGAGCGAGATCAAAAATCTACTTTAGGTATATCAATAAAGTTTAGCCATCCCAGCCTATTCACTTTAAAATTTCTTATAAGGTATTTTTAATTTAATTTTATTTGTACCTTGGATAAGAAGCTGTAACAGCTTACTGAATGTAAATAGTTCTTTTACCCATTTTTAACCCATTGTTAAACTAAAAATCATAGAATTAGTAAATTTTATTGCAAAGTTTACTCCCGAATAGACTTACCAAAATTTATGTTGTCTTAATTGTAAATGTGACAACTTCAGACTCAAATCCTAGTATAAATAGAAGGTGAGTCTGTATTTAGCGTTGAAGTACTACTCATCCCAATGTTAAAGTATTCCGCATCAAGGATATGGGCTTAGCTCAGATCGCCTCCGATTAAAACATCAAACTCAGTCTTTCAAAATCTCATCTGCAATAGGCCATTTTAATGGCGTTGCCGCATCAGTTTCATATCTCTATTGCTCATTTACTGCCTTACAATTTCTTCATGACTAGATCATTAAAAATCCGCAAAGAGTGGATCGATGGTGTTCACTTAGCCATTCGATATCATGGGTTTTCTAGCCAAAAGGATCTCGCTAAAGATCGACAGATTTGTTTATCTACAGTTAATAAATTCTTAAGGGGAAAACCGATTGATGCTAATATTTTCTTTGAGCTATGTCACTTCCTAGAGTTGAATGTTAAAGAGGTTGCAGAACCAGGGAATATAAAACAAGACTTATCAAACCTCATCGCTCCGGATCTTAATCTTGTAGATTGTGGACGTCAGGATTGGGGAGAGGCTGTTGAAATTGAGGCCTTTTATGGACGCACTTCAGACTTAGAATGCCTCAAAAATTGGGTATTGAAGGAACAGTGTCGATTGGTCAGTATTGGAGGTATGGGCGGCATTGGGAAAACCGCCCTCGGTCTCTGTTTTGCGAAACAGGTTCAAGAAACGTTTGATATCGTAATTTGGCGATCACTATGCAGTGCCCCTTCTTTATCCGTTCTGCTCAGCGATCTGATCCAGTTGATTTCTCCTGGTACTGACATTTGTGAATCCGATTCTGCGAAGCGCCTAACTTCAAAATTATTACAGTGCTTTCAACAGTTCCGTTGCCTGATTGTGCTAGATGAATTTGAGGCTCTATTTGCTAAAGGTACTTATGCCAGTACATACCAGAGTGGATTAGAAGACTACGGTTACTTGCTCAGTGTGATCGCCCAATCCTCCCATCGCAGTTGCCTCTTAGTTGCCAGCCGTGAAAAACCGAAAGAAGTTACCTTATTTGAACATAAGCTTGCGCCAGTGCGCTCTTTGCAGCTGAAGGGGCTCACGCTTAAGGATGGGGCCGCCATATTTCATGCTCAGGAACACCCCATTCTACAAACTCAACATTGGGAAACAGTAGTCGAGCACTATGGAGGTCATCCACATGCGCTACACCTTGTTGCGGCATCTTGGCGCGAGTCCTTAGGGATGAATGTAGATACCTTGATTGAAAAACTAGTTAGATTGCAATTTCCGCTCCAAGACCTCAATTCTTTACTAGAACAGCAATTTGAACGATTAGCTCTCTCAGAGCAAAGAATTTTATATTTGCTAGGGCTACATTCGCAACTGCTCTCTTTACGTGATATTGCACCTCTAATGACGATCCACCGCGAGCTATCTTTGCGCACTACCCCATCCCTATGGACCATCCATCGCGAATCGCTTCGTTTTCCTGAAGCTTTGCCTTACCCTTACCCATGGGTAGAGGCTTCCCAAAAGCAAGCTCTAGAAGCAGGGTGGGAAGAGTTGAGTTTAGAGCGAACTTCAATCTTTGATTTCCGTGATGAGCATGGTTTAGAGATCTTAGAAGATGTTCGCTCACTACAGCGGCGAGGATGGGTGGAGTTCGATGACCGGGGCATATCTTTAACGCCGACTACCCGAGAATACCTCTTACATCGTTTAATTAGATGCGCCGTTGCAGAAATTGTCAGTCAAGATCCAGATGTACTCAAACACTACAGTCTTTTCCAAACCACTAGTATGCTTGGCATAACACTGTCCTACAATGATTTTATTACGGCAGCAGTGATTAAACAATTGTGGCGGATTTGGGGAATTGGTACCACGAAACACAAACTTGCTGAGTTTTACAACACACTCAAAGCGGATGACTGTCATGTCTGGGACCTTGCTGCTGACAACGTTTATTACTTGCAACGTGCACTAGCAGACTTATCAAAAGAGCGATTGCCACATCAATGCTTAGCACTTGTGCAGGATGCGGTTGCTACAGCTCAGTTACATCCGACCGACTGACTTCCGTATTGCGAACTTTTCCGGCTGGCCATCCGATCTTTCTTTTCTTAGGTTATAGATGCAGGATCAGCAGAGGATGTCAACTGTACCATGACAGCCCAGCTCTTACTCAGCAAACACCTATCACCAGATCCTGAAGGATCTATTCGCTTATGCATAGAGGATGAACTATCCCTCGCTACTACGTTGAGCAAGGGGATTTCCCGCTCAGTTACTGTTAAACCCCTTCAGAGCCTTACCCCTGTCGTTAATCTGCTGGAATCATCTAAAGCGTTGGCTAGAGGTTTTCCCCATTCGTGGTTTGAAAATGGGAGTTAAGCAGCTCACATCTGTGATGGAGCGATTCTGTTGTCCTTTGGTGCAAAAACTAGTCCAGCGTCCTATTTCTTCCTCTGCTTAAAGTGTAAAAGAGAGGTGTTTCTAGAGGCTAGCAACTATAACTAGCCATGAGTTTTAGCTCTCCGATTTACCTGTGCTTCTGCTAAGGCTGAGTACTTCCTAGTAAATAAATAATATTGTCACTAATAACATATTGTTATCCTTCCTCGGAAGAGAATTTCGAATTTTAATTTAGTATCAACTCACTCATAGATCAGAACGTTCTTACCAATACTCACTCATAGCTCACCCATCAGCCTCGTTTAATAAGGAGGGACTGCAGATCCAAGGTTTGGACCTCATTCAGCCCAGTCAGGCTCTGTACAGAAATGGAGCCTCTTTGTAACAAGGGCTCAAGGGTTAGCCTGCTTCGCAGTGTGTCATCAGAACTCTTTCTTACTTCACGGAGTGTTTATGTCGTCTAGACGTCTTATCTTGACTTCCGCTTCTTTGGCGGCTGTGGCTGCATTCTCTGCCATTTCTCTAATCTCGTCTAATGGTGCAGACGCCCAAAAAGTCCAACGTTCTCCTCGGTCTGCTGATGGTCATGTTCATGGACAAGGGTCTTCATTTGCTGACCCCTTGTTGACAGGTGTTGCAGATTGTCCTGCACCTTATACAGCGAAAAATGTTTTTCTCAACGTGTTTGGTAACGAACTTACTGGCTGTTCCGAAGCGCCCAATATTAACACTCCCTTACCTGCTTCTAACCTCGGTCCCGTTAATGGTGCTGCAACCATTTCGTATGGTTCAGTAGGAAGCGGCGGCGGTCGCACTGCTTTTTGTACCCATACGCCTAACATTACTAACCCTAACGAAGCTGTGCCTTCGATTGAGTTTGCGGTGACGGATACGCCAGCATCTAAGGTTACTCTCGGAACTTGCGATCCTGTTCAAGTGCCCTTAACCATTGGTAGTGTTGCCTTGGTCACCAATAAGGGCATTCCTGCACTCACTCCTGGATTAACCACTGCTCAGTTCTGCAGTTTATTCAATGGTAATCCGGTGACAGTTGGAACTGCTACCATCTCGAAATTGGTCTACCGTAACGGTAACAGTGGAACTAATGCGATCCTCATTAGCCGTCTCAACGATGTCTGCGGTGCTAACCCTAAGTGGCCTGTCAACGGACAAGCATTTGTTTTCCCCAGCAACAGCTTCTATGTGCCCGATGTTCCGACTGGCACCTCCTCCACTAGCTCGACCGAGTTGGATAAAATCAAGGCAACTGCTGGGTCTGCTGGTTACGTTGATGGTGCAATTGCTGCCCTAGAAGGCACAAAAATTAAGGTTGCTAAGCTGCAAAACAAAGCTGGCTCTTTCATCTCGGGTACCTCTGTGTCTGGTATTTCCGGTGCAGTCAAGAGCTCTGCCATTACGGATATCGATCCGAATCCAAAGCGTATTGAGCTGAATGTTCCTACCGATCCGGCTGGCACGGGTTCATACCCCATCATTGGTGCAACCTATCTGTGGCTGTATTCTGAGCAAAACAATGGTGCGATTAATCCGTTCTACACAAATGCAGATGTGAACACGCTTCTAGATTTCGTGGGCTGGTACACCTTTGACCACACCACAACTGCTTGTACAACTAGCAATACTGATGCCGAGTGCATCCTCACCAAGCAACTTCCTGGTTATGCTGCTCTTAAGGGAACCCCAACGGGTAAAGCAAATAAAGGCACGGCTTATGTAGGTGGTTCTTTCACCACAGCTGATCGAAAGGCTTGCCCTGCTAACAATGCGACCTCTACCAATATCAATGACTTGGTTCGTAAGGTGGTGCTCGGCTGCGTCTAACTTTAGTCTGACTAGGCTAGCGGTGCTGTCGTAACTGGACCGCAACCTCTTACACCTTGCATGGTCGGTATCCTTTCTCCTTGGAGTATGGGATATCGGCCTTTTTGCGATGTGGGTGGAAAGTTATGTTAAGACGACCCAGGCGGCGAGAAACAGTGCTGTGGTCTGGGACGGGAAGCTCAATGTGTATCGGCTCAAACAGCGAGGCTATCAAACCACTGGCTTGACGCCCTGCCAGTTGAAGCAGGCTTTTCATCGTGAGCATAGTCACGATGGCAATATTCGATGAGGTTCTAGATGCTTTCAATAAGTCACTGGAGTTTAGAGTAAATGGAAGCATTTTCATCAAGAAGTATCTTGGTAGTCTATACTATCGAGGTTGATTGAAACCTTGGGGTTTGAAGGGGTTAGGCCGCTGATTTAGCCACTTTACAAGGCTTAGAGTAGGTTTTTTTGACAAGGGCATAGAGATGAGTAAGTTGAGCCTGCTGTCCTAGTGCAATCATGGCCTGTAAGACTTCGGTTGCATAGCCTTTACCCCAGGCACTTTTTGCCAGTACATATCCTGTATAAGCATAAGCGTGGGTCTCGAAGTTCAGTCCTGTACTCCCGATAATCTGTAGTGTATTGCGTAACTCAATTAGGTCGGGATCAATAGGCTATTTTTCCCATTCGCGATCGCTTATTTCTAGGAAGTGTTGTGTATCATCTAAGGAACGATGTGTTGGCCAGGATAAGAAGTGGGTGACTTCTATGTCGCTCGCATAGGTCTTCAAGATTGTCTAAGCATCCTTTTGGGTCAGTCGTCCCAACAAAAGTCTAGAAGTTTCTATTTGCTCAAAAGTCTTTATAACGACCACCCCTTGATTTTGTTAGCATGACCTAATTCTGTCTAGATTGTTGCTTTATTTTTTGGGTGTCCAACTGTTGAGAAAAAGGAAAATAGGTATTTACAGCAGTTAATTGCCTCCCTTAGATACAGACCTTCTTGATTTGAAAGATAATCATGATTGAGCAATGAATAAAACTGCTATTGCTATTATCAATAGATTCAATTGAAAAAATTGATATAACTGTTTACCTTACCTTAAAGAGTCATTTCTGAGTTCTTAGAGTGAAGCTCCTACGATTAAATCTTGGGAGTCAACTGCTTTAGGAGGTCAGCGTGTCTTTTTCTAGACGTAAATTTTTATGGTCTATGGGGATTGGAGTGGCAGGTGCTGCCATGGCTTCTCCGCTTGAGATGTTGTATGCGAATATCGCTCTAGGACGAATGAGCCGCATCCGTAAATATGGACCTTTAGTATCAGATCCTAAGGGGATACTAGATTTACCACGCGGATTTTCTTATAAAGTCTTATCGCAGACTGGTGAGATTATGAGTGATGGTAAGCCAGTTCCTGGTGGACATGATGGGATGGCCGCCTTTAGAGGATTTGGGAATTCCACTATTTTGGTTCGCAATCATGAACTTAGCCCGACAAGTTCTGTAGGTGTTGAAGGACTAAAATATGATCCTTTATCCAAAGGCGGGACAACAACTTTAATTGTGGATGCCAACCGTAAACTAATCAAGCACTATGGATCGTTAGCAGGAACCTACCGTAATTGTGCTGGAGGACCTACCCCATGGGGATCTTGGATCAGTTGTGAGGAAAATACATCAACTCCTGCAACCGATCCCAATGTAAGTAAACCTCACGGATATAACTTTGAAGTGCCTGCGCGTAGAAGGCAGCAAGCTCAACCTGAACCTTTGGTAGCAATGGGTCGGTTTAATCATGAAGCGGTTGCAGTTGATCCCAAAACTGGCATTGTTTACCAAACAGAAGATCGTGGAGATGGACTATTCTATCGTTTCATTCCGAAAAAGCCAGGTGTTTTAAAGGCTGGTGGCGTTCTTGAAGCGCTTAAAATTGTTGGTAAACCCCAAGCCATCACTAAAACAGGTGTGAGTGTAGGTCAACCAATGGCAGTAGAGTGGGTCAAAATTGAGGAGCCTAATCCAGCAACTGATACTGTGCGGGTTGAAGGGTTCACGAAAGGCGCAGCCCAGTTCAGTCGGGGTGAAGGTGCATGGTTTGGTAATAAAGAGGTTTATTTCTGTTGTACAGATGGTGGCGATTCTGGTTTTGGCCAAGTTTGGCGCTATGTACCAGGGAAATCGGCAAGTGAGGGTGGTACACTCACTTTATTTGTTGAATCTGAACAACAAAGCATTCTAGAAGCGCCTGATAATATTACGGTTTCTCCATTCCGAGATTTATTTATTTGTGAAGATGGCGATGGAGAACAATTTGTGCGAGGTGTTACTTCTAAGGGTCAGCTTTATACCTTCGCTCGCAATGCATTGAATGACTCTGAATTTGCAGGTGTCTGTTTCTCTAACAATCCGTTGACTATGTTTTTGAACATTCAAACGCCAGGCATAACCTTTGCCATTTCAGGACCATTTTAGTCTCTTTCCTTTCTAACTGGAGATTAGAATAAAAAGAAGAAAGAAGTGGTCAGAGATAGAACACTGACCACTCAATGATGGAGGCTGAGAAACCAAAACATCAACAACTCCATCATGACTAGTCTCGAAAAGCTTCAGAGATTTCGCAATTACAGTTAGGGACTTCCAAAGAATAAATCGTCCTATTGTCCCTGTGGACTATACGAAATATCCACAAACCATTTTCCAAGATCAGGAAGTCCTTCTCGTGTTGAATTCGTGAGCCGTTGAATTTGGGTTTCAACTTGAGCCATCGC
>DATNQK010000384.1:0-2221 GCA_036704065.1 Stenomitos sp. | reverse complement strand
CATTACAAGCCCACATCGAGCAAGAGCCAGTGTTGCAGTTATTCCCTGGCGTGACTGAAAAATCACAAATTTTTATGCGGGCTCGGTTTGTAGGAGAGCGCCTCAACCTCAAAACCTTAGAAACCGCTGCGCCACTTGCCTCTAATCCCTTACTGGTTCGTGCTGGCGACGATGGTTGTGCAGTACTGTTTCGCTATGGTGTAGTCGTATTGTTCAATCTCAATTCGCTTGAAGAAGCCAGTTTCCTCGAAGGTCTAAAGCCTTTTATTTCGGAACCCGCTCAATCGTTGGTGGCTGAACAAATTGAGGTTGTATTTGAGGCAGACATAAAGGAACGGATCGAGCGCAATGTACTTAGGTTGCGCGATCGCAGTTTTGAACGACTCCAGGTTGTGGCAGATATCTTAGCCAAAAGTGTGATTTTAGAGTATTACGAAAATCAGATTGCCCGTCTATTCGAATGCACACGTCCATTTGCAGAAGCCATTCAGAATTATGGTGGACGTCGTCCTAAAAATCGGGAACTGCTGCGGCAAATTGGTGGCACCTTGCTGATTCAGCACAAAATGGTAGGGATTGTAGAAGTAGGCGAAAAGCCCGATCCCCTGTGGGAACGTCCCGATCTAGAACGGCTTTATCTCCGTCTTGAGGACGAATACGAGTTACGCGAACGCCTTTTGGCCCTGGAACGCAAGTTAGCACTGGTCTCACGCACTGCCGAAACAGCATTGGATCTAATGCAACAAGATAGCAGTCAACGAGTGGAGTGGTATATTGTCGCGTTGATTGTCGTCGAAATTTTACTGTCGCTCTACCAGTTGTGGAGTCATTCTGCATAAAGCTAGTCAATGTTGCCCTTTCCTTCCACTGAGATGCAAGATCTCAAAGTTAGCAAGGATTGATAGCAGCAAACTGAAGCGTCCGAGGCAACCAGCACCTTCAGAGGTAGGGTTGCTGGAGCTAGAGGGCGATCGCACCTCACTCGTCACATCGATAGAATCCACCCTTCAGTTTCGCAAGTATAAACTGCACTACAGAAGCACTCAGTTACTGCTGCGGTATAAACCATGCTTAAGAGTGGGTTTGTTGGTACTCCTATTTGTGACAATCGCAATTAATTGATAATCGCTAATATCCTTTGATCGCATCTAAATGCATAACCATATCTAAACCTCTAGTAAGACATCTCGGATAGACCTTAAGCTGCAACAGTTCTTACTTAAAGGAGATTTTTGAAATACCCAAATCTCCAACTTTTTATATCACTCACTCAACTCTGCAATACTTGTAAACCAACATACAAAACTACCCCTTGAAGAAAAGCAAGGTATATGACTAAAGATTGATTCAATTCAACTCTTTATTGACTAAGATCAAAAGAAAGCTCGATCTCAACTTATTACTTAAAATCACCAATTTCACCTTGCCAAAGTCTGGAATTCTTCTAGAAATCAAACAAGTAATATCCTGAAGGTGTTAAAAGACACAGTCCATCTTTCAACATTTTTGAGCGAGTAATCAAGGTTTTGATTGAGCAAAATCTCATTAATGTTTTGTATAAAAAGGGAATTGTAAAACAATGAACCGTGCTCATCTTTCAAGATTGATTGGTTTAGCTGCGCTATGTGCCAGTACAACCTTGCTACCATCTATCGCGCCTGCTTCAGCGCAAAATACTGCTTCCGACGGCGCAACAACCACAACCACAAGAGATGACGATAACAACAACTGGAGCTGGTTGGGTCTGTTAGGCCTACTTGGCCTTGCTGGCCTTGCTGGCAAGGATCGTAAGGATAGCACCGTGCATTACCGCGATCCGAATGTTACGAGTGGAACAGAATACCGCCGCTAGGCTATATTTGAGAACCCATGAAAGTTGTGGGTTGAGAAACAGAGGTTTTCAGTTGATTACATTTAACTTGTAAACCCATGTTCCAGCCCACAAAATCAGCTTAGTGCTAACATTTCTCATCATGGACTATTCCCTGCCGGATATAACATGGTTCAAATTTTTTGAACGTAATTATTGAAGTTTACTGAGTGATGTTAAGGTACAACGCTTCGCTACAAGTTTTAGTTTTAAGGGACTTCCAAAGAATAAATCGTCCTATTGTCCCTGTGGACTATACGAAATATCCACAAACCATTTTCCAAGATCAGGAAGTCCTTCTCGTGTTGAATTCGTGAGCCGTTGAATTTGGGTTTCAACTTGAGCCATCGC
>DATNQK010000383.1:0-3285 GCA_036704065.1 Stenomitos sp. | reverse complement strand
CGTTGCCAAGCTCAATGCCCGCTGCCAGACAAAGTTTGCAATTGAGCAGCCCTTGTTGCAACCCCTGCCGCGCTATCGCACGCCGGACTATGAAATTCGCAGCGTCTCGGTCAGTAGCTTCAGCACGATTACCGTGCGCTGCATTGTTTACAGCGTGCCCTCACGGTTGATAAGTCACCGCTTGACCTTGCATTTGTACCATGACAAATTGGTCGGCTTTCTCGGCACAACCCCAGTGATGGAATTAGCCCGTGTCTATGTCCATTCCAGCCAGATGACCCGCCGCGCCCGCAGCATCAATTACAAGCATTTGGCGGAGAGCTTACGCCGCAAACCTCGGGCCTTTTTGTACTGCCAGTGGCAAAATGACCTACTGCCCAATGACGAGTGGCGCTCGATCTGGGAAGCACTCAAACGACAGTTTGACCCCGACCAAGCCGCTCGATTGATCACCGAAGCGCTCTATATTGCCGCGACCCAGGACCAAGAGTTGCAGGTGGCACAGTACCTTCAAACTCAATTAGAAAGTGCGTCCTTGTCTGTGAGCACTTTGCAGCGAGCCTTTGCTTCAACCCTTGACCTTGAGGGTATTCCTACCGTTTCTTCTATCCAACACGATTTATCGAGCTATGACGATCTCCTGCAGGGGGGCGGCGGACAATCCCTACCAAACCCTGATGACAACCCTGCACCAACTCAAGTTGAAGTATTTCACCGATGCGTGGCAGACCCTGGAACATCAAGCCACCCAAGAGCATTGGTCCTATGCGCAATTTCTCCTGGCTTTGAGCGAGGGCGAACTCAGTCGCCGAGAACAGAACCGGATTGCTCGCGCGCTGTCCGAGGCGCAGTTGCCTTACGCAAAGTCTTGGACGAACTTTGAGTTCTCCCATGTGCCATCCCTCAATGCAGCTGCACTGTTGGAGTTTGCCCAAACCACAACATGGCTGGGGACGGCTCATAATATTTTGATATTTGGGCCAAGCGGAACCGGAAAAACCCATGCTAGTGCTGCATTGGGACGTTCTATGGTTGAGTTGGGTCATCGGGTCAAGTTTATGGGAGCCACGGCTTTAGTTCAACAGTTGCAGGCGGCAAAACTCCAACTCGAACTGCCGACAGCTTTATCCAAACTCGACCGTTTTGAGCTGCTTATCATTGACGATCTTGGCTACGTGAAAAAGTCAGAGGCCGAAACCTCGGTTCTGTTTGAGTTAATTGCCCATCGTTACGAGCGCAAGAGTCTGCTGATTACGGCCAATCAACCCTTTTCGCAGTGGGACAGCATCTTTAGCGATTCCATGATGACGGTGGCAGCGATTGACCGCCTCGTCCATCATGCAACGATCTTCGAGATGCAAGCAGACAGTTTCCGCAAACAAGCGGCGGCCAAGCGCACTGCTGAGGCGAAAACAAACCCTTCTCCATAAAGCATTCTCCCTCCCGTCTGGGAGGGAGAACCTGAACCAATGTCCACCCTTCTGAGGATCCTTGAAGACAAGGATCCTCAGAAGGGTGATGATGTGGGGTAATTGTCGTTGAGTCCTGGTCGCGATCATCCCTCCACATCCCTTTTTCCTAAGTTCCTGTTCCGGAAATTCATGACGCATATTGAAGGAGGAAGTATCAACATTTCAACCCAATATTTCTCCGATTAATTCGGCCTATGTAGTTGTCCCTATGATGAATTCATTAACACTCGGAGCCGGACCTAGAGCAGTAAAGAAGGGTTAGTGATTTGAGCTTTGCATCATTCCTAAGTTATTAGCATTGGAATGCCTACTTAATTGAACTTCCATACTGAAAGCATCAGGACGTTAACAAAAAAGAACATAGTGCAAAATGTGGTTAATACCCCTCAATATTAGGAAACTGTTCTCATTTTTCAATCTATAATCTAAATGCTTAAGATTTACAACACAGGCTATTCTAGCTTTAGTTTCCACCCTAACAAAGGTTCAACCCTCTTATATAAATATCTTTACACTAAAGACGGTTGAAATCCAGATATTGATCCTGTCTATTTTAGAGGATTGTTATCATGAAAAATTCATTGGATATCATCTCTTATAAAGGCAAACAGATTTTTGTGGGTATTGATGTTCATAAAAAGACTTATTCCGTTGTTTGCTCTTGTGATGGAATCGTTAACAAAAAATGGACAACGACTGCTTCTCCTGAAAAGTTAGTTACTCAACTAAAAGCTCTTTATCCTCAAGCAGAAATTTGTACAGCCTATGAGGCAGGCTTTTCAGGGTTTGTTTTACATAGGACTTTAGAGCAAGCTGGAATTCAGAATCTAGTCGTTAATCCTGGTAGCATCGAAACATCTGTCCACAATCGAGTTAAAACAGATAAACGGGATGCCCTAAGAATATCTTCTCTTCTTGAAGCTGGACGATTAAAAGGAATTCATATCCCTATTGAGCAAACTGAACATCAACGACTTTTAACTAGAACAAGGGAACAATTCATACAAGAACGAACCTCAATCAAGAATATGATTCGTATGCGGTGTCACCAGTTTGGATTGATTGCTCCTGATGAACGTAGAATCATGAGCCGTCAATTGCTTAAAGAACTTTTGGAGAAAGCACCAAGCCCCGAATTCACAGTGATTATTAATTCATATCTGAGAATATGGGAGAGTATTGAATCTGAGATCAAAATCATTGATCTTGAATTGCAAAAACAGGCTCAGAACGATAAATGCGAACTGACTTATCGGTCAGCGCCAGGAATTGGACCACAATCCGCCCGAATATTAGCTAATGAATTAGGAGATATGACTCAGTTTCGCAACGAGCGTCAGTTGTTTAGCTATACGGGTTTGACACCAAGTGAACACTCAAGTGGAGAGTCCATTCGAAGAGGCCATATCACGCGGCAAGGAAATTCAAGAGTACGACGGGTTCTATGTGAAGCTGCATGGATAGCGATTAGGAAAGATCAAGAGCTAAAAGATTTTTTTGAAAGGCTATACCCTAAAACGGGGAAGAAAAAGGCGATTGTTGCAGTGGCTCGAAAATTAGTGGGTCGAATTCGTTCAGCATTTCGGCAAGAGGTTCTCTACCAGCTCAAACCTACTGGGTAATTCTTATAAACCAATCAGTTGTCTAATACCAGAGAATTGGATGAGATTAGTAAGGGACTTCCAAAGAATAAATCGTCCTATTGTCCCTGTGGACTATACGAAATATCCACAAACCATTTTCCAAGATCAGGAAGTCCTTCTCGTGTTGAATTCGTGAGCCGTTGAATTTGGGTTTCAACTTGAGCCATCGC
>DATNQK010000382.1:0-1608 GCA_036704065.1 Stenomitos sp. | reverse complement strand
TTGGATGCCACTAGGGGCCAGCAGGGTAGGCACACGACGGAAATGAATGCCTGAGGCGATCGCCAAGGAGGCTTCTTCGGTTAAATTCTCAACCGAGATGGTTGGGGAATGAGTCGTCATTGCGTAGCTTAACCCTACATCGAACCACGTCCTACAGGTTGCGGCGGGTGCGCAATGGTATAAACTTCAGTCTCTGTTTCAACCATTTTCCGGATATGCAAAGGTACCTGCATCATGCCCAATAGCGTTCGGCCATCCATCATCTGCAATCCGCCTGTGGTTTGCTCGGCAAGAATGCGATCGCTCTCAACCGGATCAGGCATGGTTGGAAATTCGGTTTGGGACGCAATGATGTAAGACAGTGGCAAACCATAACTCGTGGCATAGCATACCGCCGACTGCGCATAGGCAAACACAGATTTAACCGTGTTCACCAACCGTGCGTGCATGTAGAGTTCCGTCAAAAAGAGCGGGCCAGAATGCAGCATAAACTTACCGCCGGGAGCCAAAATCTCACTCACCCGACGATAGTGCTCTTGGGTAAACAGCGCAAAAGCGGGGCCAGATTCCAGTGGATCTGATAGATCAGAAATCACGACATCCCATTGCTCCGTGGTGCGATCAATGTAGGCTTGAGCATCGTCAATCGCCAACTCCACGCGGGGGTCGTCAAATGCACCCTGGTGCATTTCGGGCAGAAGTTCCTTACACGCTTCCACGACTTCGCCATCGATGTCGACCATCACAATGCGTTCTACACCCTTCCAGCGCAGCACCTCGCGAATGGTTGCACCCTCAGCGCCTCCCAAAATCAGTACCTTGCGGGGATTGCCTTGCAGAATCATGGGGGGATGGACTAAGCCTTCGTGGTACAAAAACTCATCCCGTTGTGATGACTGCCATTTGCCATCCAACATCAAGGCCTTGCCAAACGAGTCTGACTCGATAATGTACATCTCCTGAAACTGGGTTTTGCGATAGGCCAAGACCTTACTCGCCCCATGCATGTACATATCAGTCGGTGTGATGATCTCGGTCAACCACATGTCCGCCCGTACTTCACCGCCCGCCATACGCTTCCCTACCTCTAAATACTCAAATGAAACCTTGTACGCCCCTGCGCACGAGACCAATCTCTTTGGGGAGAACGGTGCTGGTTTAACAGCCGTTACTCACTTTACACAAAAGTTAGACACGAAAAGACGGGCTAAAGCTAACGCTAGCCCTAAATCTGATGAGGGTTTTCCAATATGGAGCAAAACCCTAAAAGACAAAAAATTTCCCCAACCGTAATACATTGGGCAGTTTTAAGGTGATACTGACGCGATCGCTCGAGCAAAATCGCGTCAGACCACTATTGGGAGGTAGTAATTAATGCTGCGATCAGGCAGTCGGACTACAAACCAACTCATCCACCAAAGCAGCTTTATCACTCAGGCCAAGCGTGAGCGCTGCTGGGGGTGGATTTCGGCGTAACTTTGTCATCGAGTGCCGACCTGCCTGGAAAGCTTGGATCAAATATCGACAAGCTTCTTCTGGATCGGTGTGATGACCGCAGGTAAATACATCGAGCGCAGCATAGCCTACTTCCGGCCACGTATGGATAGA
>DATNQK010000381.1:0-4896 GCA_036704065.1 Stenomitos sp. | reverse complement strand
CACATGGGCGATGTCCGCTTGGGTCACTAAAGTTGACCGTCCGATTCGTGACATAACTATACCGGTTCCAACTCTGCGGATTGGACAGGTCAGGAATGATCGTATCCGGCCGCAAAAAGTGGTTAAGATAAGGCGAACTCTGCCTTTATTCAACAAGAAAAAAGAAAGTTGTTAAGGTGCTTTAGATTTCTATTCTCATATGTAAGGCAAAGCCAGCAGTTACAGAGGGTAAAGAAATAAGTTGGAAACGCACAAGTCACTTGATAAAAAAATATCCACGCCTAGCGCTTGTTACGCTCTTGTCAATTCTTTTATCGCATCATAAGCCTGCTGTCGTCTATCCTTATCTACCCATTCATATTCACATCCACGTTGAAACGCAGAAAGGGCCAAATCCTTGTCTCCCAATTTTAGATAAATTTTCCCCAAATCTATCCACGCATTGGCGTGAAATGGGTTTTGCTGTACTACTTTTTCATATGAATCCTTTGCAGAAGGTGTATCGCCAATG
The DNA here is from genome assembly GCA_036704065.1 of Stenomitos sp. GTDB lineage: Bacteria > Cyanobacteriota > Cyanobacteriia > Thermosynechococcales > Thermosynechococcaceae > JAAURS01. The sequence goes on along the minus strand of DATNQK010000381.1, from coordinate 4,385 downwards.
TTTATATAGCAAAAACCTAAAAACTCCCAAGCCCTAAAATCAAATCGATTCATTCGAATCATTGTTTGGCATGACTTAAGAGCAGATGTCCAATCCTTTTTCTGTATTTGAATTTCCGCCAAAATCCTCCAAGCTTCATAGTTATTTCTATTTAACACCAGGGCACGATTTGCATTAGACAAAGCCTCTTCGCCTTTATTTTGATTCAATTGGGCCTGAGCGAGCAGCAACAGGTAATCAATCTTGTTGCCACTACACAAATTCTTTTGTAACATTATTGCACATTCTCTCTCTGCCGAATCAAATAATTTGTTCAAAATGTCAGAATAAATCATCAGGGTTTTAGTATCAACAGCATCTTGTTTTATATGGAATCTATTATCGTGAATTAACGACAATGCTCTTGAGGTGTTATTTGACCGAATACATGCATCAACACCTTGCTTCAAAACTTCCCAAGGCGATGCATAATATTGAATTGACAGAAATGAATTCTGATCTTGGTTTATCAATCCACTATCACTCATTTTTTCAAGCGCAGATTCGTACCACTGCACAGATCTACTATTATCAAACAGGTGATTTTGAATATAGAGACCTTTCCAATAATAGAGGGCGTATAGTTTAGGATATTTATTAATCTGTTCATCAAGAAAATCTAATACTTTCTCCGAGTTAGTTCCGAAATAAAGAAGAAGACGTCCATAAGCCATATCAGGATCCCAGTTGCCTATCCTCTCCGCTTCCTGTAATGCTCCTGCGAGCAATTCCCATTCCCCAAGATAGCCATAACATATTGCTAAACGCGCATAAACATTAGCCAGATTCCTGAAGTACGTGGCATCCAAATCCCAATTTTTGACGACAAAGATTAACTTTGGCAACGCATCCTCATATCGAGAGGAAGTGAGCAAAGCTGAACCAAAATTCAATTTGATTTGTACTTTGTTGGGATGGACATTTTCCAATTGCTTATAAATATCAAAGAAACCATCCCAGTTAAAACTGACGTCATAGACTTCTTGCGCCAATCCTAATAAAGCTATATCTTCAGGCCATTTATCCAACGCAGTTCGAATTATCTCTGTTGCCTTATCGAAATTTCTCAGGAAAGAATAAAATCTAACCAACAAGGCAATTGATTGGTTATAAAGCCATCCCCCTGATCTTGAAGAATTACCTCGATAACTCATTTTTCCTCTTTCATTCTACCAACCCTCCGCCTCTCCGTCTGTAAGGATATTCAGGCATAATTGTTTGCGGGGTGATAGGGGTAGTTGTTGGCGTAGATGTTACAGTATTTGTTGGTGTAAATGTTGCAGTAGGTGATGGCGTAAATGTTGCAGTATTTGTTACCGTAGCTGTTGCTGTAGGGGGAAAGGGAGTATTGGTTGGTGTTGACGTTGCAATATTAGTTACCTTATTTGTGAGCGATGGACCATTGCCTGAATTCAACTTTGTTGTTGAGCAATCAGCATCCACACCATCTGCAGAAACACCGCATCTTAATAAGGCACTCGTGGCAATAAATGCCATGGATGCGTATGCAGCCGTAATACACCAAACAGCATTCTTATTACAATTTATCTTAGGACTAACTGGAGGCTTCTCATTTCCATATGTGACTCCTGGATCTCTTGTCATTTTATTAAGTAAATCCAAACCGCGGATACCTCTATTGAATCTTTTACTTTCGAAAGGCGGATAGGCTGTTGTTGTTGTGTAATGACCTGTCGTCCAAACGCCAACTGCAAATATCGCTACAAGTGTGAGCGCGACAGGAATTACCAATTGATGCCCTGTTGGATCTACGTGATTGGTCGGATTATTGAGAACGTAGTTAAACCGATTGAGGTTTTGTGGGTCATATATATCAGGGATGATCGTATCTGGCTGGAGGAAACGGTTGATATAAGGCGAATTCGTCAAGTTTTGAGCACAAAAGGCAACTTTCTTAGAGATAGGATCTGGTCCCGCCTTTTCTGCTGTGTTATACTTACAAGCACAAAAGTATAACAAGGAGTATTACTATGGCTTTAACGATTTCAAATAAAGGCTGGGTGGTCATCCCAGCGGAGTTGCGAAAAAAATATAACCTGTTGCCAGGAGCGGAAGTGGTCATTGTCGATTACGGTGGCGTGTTGGCAATCATCCCCGCTCTCAAGAATCCCGTCAAACAGGGCCGGGGCTTACTAAAAGACATGCCTTCGCTCACGCAAGATCTGCTACAGGAACGCAAGGCTGAGCGATCTCGTGAAGCAGGTAGAGCCAAGTAAAAACTATGAGTGATCCCACCGCCTTCGTGCTGGATAGTTTTGCCTTATTGGCCTATCTTCAAGATGAGTCTGTGTCTGCCAGGATCGAAAAACTCTTGGACAATGCCGGGAAGGAAAAATGTCGTCTTTTCCTCTCTTTGATAAACTTGGGAGAGATCCTGTATATCATTGAACGCAGAGGAGGAGTTGTCAAAGCACAGGATGCCTTGGCTCTGATTCGACAGTTACCCATGGAGATACCAACGGTAGATGAACAACTCGTTTTTGAGGCTGCTCATATTAAGGCAAATCATGTCCTTTCCTATGCTGATGCTTTTGTCGTTGCTACGGCCATCCAAGAAAATGCAACGATCCTCACGGCGGATCCTGAATTTCAATCGGTAGAAGAGCTCGTGAATGTAGAGTGGTTACAGGCCTCTGCTTAATTGAATCAGAGAACACCTGGGTTTGCTGATTATCAGTTGTTAAAGTGCTATTGTCATCCGCTTTTACTGGATAAGGCGAACGCGGCCTTTTCCAGTAAGGGAAAAAAGAAAGTTGTTAAGGTGCTTTTGACTTCTATTCCCTTATACAAGGCGAACTCGCTGTTTTTCAACAAGAAAAAAGAAAGTTGTTAAGGTGCTTTTGGCTTCTATTCCCTTATACAAGGCGAATTCGCCGTTTTCCAGTTGTCAGAAGCAAGACTCGGCGTAGTCCAGTCCGTGCCGAGCCTCTCGATGCTCCGCCATGTCGCGCCTCAGCACAGCATAGTTTCATATCGCTCGTTACTTTATACAGTCCATTCTCATGATGAGATGCCTTCAACCCTCTCGGCGTGGTCAAAGTTCACGACAGAGCAGAGTATTAATCTTGTCACTGTTATCTTCGTATTTTAATTCTTGAATATAAAATCCATCCATATAATCCAAATGGACCATAAAATATCATCATATCTATAATGTTCCTGAAGTTAATATTTGCTATAGTAAATATCTTATCAAAGAAAATGCCAAGAAATATCCATGTAATTCCAACAAGCTGCCCCATAAACATCATAGCTTCAACTCCGAAGATCTTTGTATCTATTAAAAAAAGCTGTATGAGCTTGTTTTTATGTGGAATGGTTCTTATCAAGACATATCGTAAGATAGTTGATATTACAAAGAATAATATTCCCAATGTCCAAACATTTCTAAACATAGAACTCCCTTCTCACTGATCTAACCATCTTCTGGAAATCTCACGGGCTTTACTATTTGTGTAACCTGTTATGATTCCGTTAGTAAACCCTGTGAAACCACGTGCAATGCCTTCATATACTCGTTGTGTAGCAGCAACCCCTAACAAATTATTGCCTACTCCTAATCCTGGGAAAACATTGTTCCCCAAATTCCCAGGGCCTGTATATGATTCCTTCACAGCTGGCATAAATTTGCCTAATAACTCGCTGGTTCCATGGGAAGCTAAAGCACCAGCTCCGACTACAAGTTCATCTGTTAAGTTTCGCTTAGATTCAGGAGTATTGAACGCATAAGTATATTCAGCTGCAGCGATCCTTATTCCGAGCTTAGCCAATCCTGAATATCCAGGATTTGAAGTAAAGTATGCGGTAGTTGCAGAAATACCTGTATTCACTACAAATGGCTTGCTCTCAAATTTTTCAGGATTGTTTGCGATGTAAGTGCCTCCTGTGACAGTAGCCGCAGTTCCTGCACTAATTAGGCTTCCTGCTGTCGAAGCGACAGCGACTGTGGTGCTAGTAGCGGCCAAGAGTCCAACACCAGTGCCCACTAAACCACCTGCAACAGCACCAACTCCCACTGCTGTCCAGAATTCGCCTGCATTAAACGACTGACCTTGATTATAAGCAGTATAAGCAACGGCCCCTGCGATGGCTCCTATAGCTGCGCCAATTACTGCTGTACAAACGGGAAAACAATGTCCGTCGGGATCAGTATTTTTACACGGATTATTCCCTACATACATATAGCGATTCCAACTCTGCGGATTGGACAGGTCAGGAATGATCGTATCCGGCCGCAAAAAGTGGTTAAGATAAGGCGAATTTTCTCACATCAATTCAAGATCTATTAAACGATGAAAAAACAAGTTTTCAAAGTGCAAGCTAAT
>DATNQK010000380.1:0-8897 GCA_036704065.1 Stenomitos sp. | reverse complement strand
GGATAAAGTGCAGTTTCAGGTCGATCTGGTACCCATTGCACCCACGTCCACTGGTGCCGATCAAACGATCTTTGCGTTTAGTCCCAATCCTGGAGAACCGCTTCAACCCTTGGCAGAAACGGCTTCTGGGGGTGAGATGAGCCGCTTTCTGCTGGCCCTCAAAACCTGCTTTTCTCAAATTGATCCGGTGGCGACCTTTGCCTTCGATGAAGTGGATGTTGGGGTGTCTGGCCGCGTTGCGCAGGCGATCGCCGAAACCCTTTACCGTCTGGGTCAGGCCCATCAAATTTTGTGTGTAACCCATCAGCCGATTGTGGCAGCGATGGCCGACCATCACTTTCATGTGGAAAAAATTCTCATTCCAGGTTCTAAACCGGAAGGCAATCACGGCACCCTGGAGCCGGAGGCGCGTACAGTGGTGCGGATCCAGCTTCTGGAAGACCGTCAGCGAGCCTTGGAATTAGCCCATCTTGCTGGCGGTGGTGAAACCGATCAAATGCTCGCCTTTGCAACCTCTCTACTCCAGCAGGCCGATCAAATCCGCCAGCAAGCGAGTACAAGATCACGGGAGGCGGAGAAAGCACCTGCCTCCAGAGGCAAACGCGCCGCTCAACGCAAAGTGTCGCCCAAAGCATCCTAGTGCGGCAGCGGCAGGTGCTGTACCGCATGTTCAACTTGGCCATAGAGATGCGTTAGCGATCCGCAGTTCTCTATCACCACATCCGCACGCTGGCATTTTTCGGCCAACGGCATCTGGCTGGCAATCCGCGCTTGTGCCTGCGATCGCGTTAGGCCATTACGCTGCATCAGACGCTCAAGCTGCTGGTCTGGGTCGCACGAGACCACCCAAACGGTATCCACTAAGTCCGTCATTTTGGCTTCAAAGAGCAGCGGAATCACCATCGCCACCACTGTAGCGTCCTCGGTTTGTGCCCGTGCGGTTTCTAAGCGGTGTCGAACCCAAGGATGAATGACTGCATCGAGCCACTGTCGTTCTGCTGCATCGGTAAACACAATCTCAGCCAGTTGCGCTCGGTTCAAGGTGCCATCGCAGAGGAGAATTTTTGCTCCATAACGCTCGAAAATTTGCTGTAGCGCTAAAGACCCAGGTGCTACAGCGTCACGAGCATACTGATCTGCATCCAAAATTGGAATGTGATATCGATGCGCTAAATAGTCAGCAACCGTGGTTTTACCTGTACCAATCCCACCCGTTAGCCCCAGGGTGTAGGGAAGAGAACTCGCCATTGTTACATCTGTACCAATCTAGCCACACCCATCCCAACTGTTCTCTCGCAAGGCAGGCTTTATTGTATCTTGCAGTGCTTTACTCGAGAGCAGATTGTCCTTTTCTAAACTCAACATTAAAAGGTTGTCCTCAAGAAGTGCCTATTGCATGGAGGGGTGGGCACGCTATGAAAGTTCCTCGCTGCGTTGGTCGGCGAATCGAGATCTAGGAAACTCTACTTTGCAGTACCCGCGGACACTTATTCACGCCTTATGCTAACTTATAAAGATTTCTTAGGACTCTCTTGATTTCAGAACTCAAAGCTCTAGGGTGTCGATTAAATTAATATCCTTAGCTTTTTGGATGGTCAAATGTGGGGGGGTAAAAATCGATGTGGTAGACAGCAGTTTGCGGTTGCAATCCTAACGTTGTAGCCTACAATTGCAGTTTTAAGACCGAGGTTCTAATTATGCATACAATTAAGCTACTTCAGTCGATTTTGACAACGATTTAGGCAAAATAGAAGTATCGATAGATTCCATCTAGATTGGGGAGCGCCAAATTTAGATTGCTGTTAGGCGGTAGATGGAGTTATGACTGTTTTTATAAGACGCAATTGTTAGTGATAGTGTGTGCTTTGGCTAACACGCTTTACATCTACGGGTCTACTGGGGGACAGTAATTCAGCTTGGGAGCGAGGATTTTCGAACGTCTGTGAATATTCCACCAAACCCCATTATTGGCAACCTGACCAGAGTGTTTCAGAGCGTTCTGAAGTCATTTTCGACACCCGGTCTGGGGGCAGATACAGACGCCCATTTGCAAGCGCATCTGGTGCTGAGCAGCCGAGTTTTATTGGCGATGCAAAAGCTGGCGGCAAATCAAGCCGGACAATCTGCCACGAGCCAGCAGCTCCAGTCGGCAGTCAGTATTTTTGCAGAAGCCTTTGAGTTTCCTCTTGTATTTGTAGAGCAAAGCGAGGGGCCATCCCAGCAGTTGCAGGTTGTGGCAGCCCACGGCATTTCACCCACGCTACTGTCTCAACTTCCAGAGGCTGCGTCTCAACAAACCCTGTCGACGACTGTTCTCACAACCCGTAACGCCGCAATTTGGGCAGAAGAACATAATCCCATTGCACTGCCGCAATTAGCAGGAATTGAAATTTTTGCCCCTTGTTTTCAGACCGTTATTAGTATTCCTTTAATCCACTGCCAGGAGGCTGTGGGTGTTCTGACCTTGGCCCATGACGAGTATCGGGCGGTTGAGCCTTATGTCATACAGTGGCTGACCAGTTTAGCCAGCCCACTAGCGGCTATTCTTGCCACCCTGCGGGATGAACAGAATCTACAGCAAGTTCAAGAGCGCTTGGGCTTAGCGGCGTTAGGGCTACGGGGCGTCATTTACGACTTAGATTTGGTGCAGTCCCAGTTTTTCCGCACCGATGGTTTGGTGCAGCTCTTAGGGTATAGCGAGCAGGCCATCCAGCCAACCTTGTCTTGGTGGCTAGCGCACATCCATGCGGAAGATCGCCCCCGTTATGAGGCTTTCCTCGAAGAAGAGGCGGACAAGCATCGTGAATTTACCCTCACCTATCGGATGCGACGGGTGAATCGGCAGTATATTCAAGTCTGCGATCGCGGGGTTGTGATGCGCGATGCAGAAGGAAACCCGCATCGGTTGGTCGGTACCCTAACGGAAGACCTGCCGCTCCCACCTGAGCCTGCAAAAATTCCCCTGGCTACTCCTGCCGAACGACCAGAGAACAGCACGATTCTGCTGCAACCCAAAGGGGCTTCTGCTTCTAAAGAAAACCGCGTCCTCGATCAACTCCGCGACGTTGTGTTTCAAGTCGATCTCCAAGGATGTTGGACCTTTCTGAACCCTGCATGGACGACCTTAAGCGGGTTTTCTGTCTATGAAAGTTTGGGTCGGCCTTGGCAAGACTTTATCCACCCGGACGATTTACCAACCCATCAGCAGTTTTTTGTCGAAATTTTAAACCTGCAAGGCCCTGCCAACCCTCATCAAATGCGGCAACTTACCCAACAAGGCGACACCTGTTGGGTTGAAGTGCATGCTACCCCCTTATTGGGCATCAATGGGGAAGTCGAAGGCGTCACGGGTATGCTTTACGACATTACCGAACGTAAATCGGCTGAATCAGAGTTCTTGCATGAAGCCATGCACGACAGTCTGACGGGGTTGCCCAACCGAGCGTTGTTTATGGATCGGTTGCAGCATTCCTTTGACAACCATCGTCGCCATCGTAATGCAGGGTTTGCGGTACTTTTCTTAGACCTAGACCGTTTCAAGATCATCAACGATAGCCTCGGTCACATTGCGGGTGACGAACTGCTGAAGAACGTGGCTGAGCGCCTGCAACAATGTCTCAGACCTGGCGATACAGTTTCTCGCTTTGGTGGGGACGAATTTACGATCTTGTTAACCCACATCAATGACACGCAAGATGCGGTGCACGTCAGCAATCGGATTCTAGAGCGCCTCAGTCAGCCATTTCACCTGACAGCGACAGAAGTCTACTCCTCAGCGAGCATCGGCATTGCTTTGAGCGAAGGGGCAACGCAAGAACCAGAGGAGTTGTTGCGCAACGCAGATCTGGCCTTATATCGCGCTAAAACCAATGGTAAAGGGCGTCATGAAGTCTTTGCGCCGACCATGCATATCAATGCGCTGGCTCAGCTAGAGCTAGAAAACGATCTGCATCGGGCCATCGAGCGACGTGAATTTCGCGTGTACTACCAACCGATTTATACGTTGCCTTCCCACAAACTTATCGGCTTTGAAGCCTTGCTGCGCTGGGAACACCCCACCAGAGGTCTCCTAGCCCCTGCAGACTTTCTGGCGCTTGCAGAAGATACTGGACTGGTGGTTCCCATTGGTTGGTGGGTATTGCAATCGGCATGCGAACAGTTGCAACAATGGCGGCAACAGGAGGGACGCTCTTCTGAGTTATTTATGTCCGTCAACCTCTCCCCGCAACAGGTTGAACTGGCAGACTTTGTGCCGCAGCTGTTACAACTTCTAGAAGCCTTACAGCTACCCAAGTACAGCTTAATGCTGGAAATTAGCGAACGGCTCTTTACTGCCGAAGTTGGCTTTGACTCGGAAGACTTGACGACTGGCCACGCTCGCATTAGTGCTGCTTCTGCCGATACCTACAATGTGACCGCAGAAGTCAAGCTCAAGAGCCTTAAAGATCAAGGTGTGCAGGTGTGTTTGGATGAATTTGGTCGCCGATTTTCTTCCTTTAGCGACCTGAGTCATTTGCCTCTAAGTCATCTCAAAATTGATCGGGCCTTAATGGGCGAGATGCAACGGGGGAATAATTTAGAAGTGATCGCATCCATTGTGGATCTAGGACATAAGCTTGGCCTACGGGTCATTGCCGAGGGATTGGAAAGCGAGCCCCAAATTGCTCAGATTCATGCCCTAAAGTGCGATTATGGCCAAGGTCGCTTTTTTGCGTTGCCGTCTCTTCCAGACGATCTTCTGTCTCTATTCGACTCTAGCCTTTTAGCTGAGCCTCCTCGCATGGGCATTTCCGTTGCTATCCCTACCTTAACCATCCGTACCTCATCGAACGTTTCTCGCATCCCTCTGCTAGAAGGACGCTCTTGGAGTATTGGCCGTAGTCCAGACAGCACAGTGGCGCTGTCGGATCGGTGGACTTCGCGAAATCATGCAGAAATCCAATTGCTGGAAAATGGCGATTATTATTTGGTCGATTTAGGCAGCGGCAATGGCTCGTTTGTGAATGGGCAGCGTGTTGTGATGCCAGTGCGCCTCAAAGATGGTGACTTGCTGACGTTGGGCCGTACTGAAATCGATTTTCAGTTCCTTGAGCCTGAAATGGCCACCAAAATTCAAGATAGGTCGCCAAAGACCGTTTTATTGATGCAAGCCTCTGAGCGCCAAGGCCATATTTGGCGCGAGGCGCTGACCTCCCAAGGCATCTCTATGATTTGTTTGCCTTCTGAGGTCAATTTGCAGCGGATTATTGAGCAGAAAGTTCAGGCTGGGGAGTCTTTGCCCGATCTGCTGCTGCTGGATATGACCACCCTGCGCCCCAATCCCTATAGTTTTTGCCGTTGGTGCCACAGCGAATATCCGCAACTGAAAGTGGTGCTGACCAGTGGCACGCGGACTGAGGTGCCCCCCTCTGAACGACAATGGGCGATTTATCAAGGTGCGGTTGATTTGCTATCGGCATTCCCTGAAGAAAATTTATTTTCAAATATTGTTGATATTGCAACGAAGGTGCGATCGCTCTTACATGTTTTAGATGCCCATCCGGTTTCCCAACAGTCGTTGGCGAGTGCGTTGATGTCGATTCAATCGGTGGTAAGCCACGAGACTATGACCCGCGACGATGGCTTCCCAACAAGTGGGCGAAGATAGCCTCCGCTGCCCGTGCCAATACGCCAGGTGTGCCAAGTTGCTCCCGAATCAGGCGATAGTGCTGTCGCATCTGTTGTTGCTGGGTAGGTTCTTGCAGTAGTTCAACTGCGAGCGTGGCGATCGCCTCTGGTGTAGCGGCTTCCTGGAGCAGTTCTGGAACCGCTAAGGTCTGCCTCACAATATTGACGGGCGAAATAAAGGCGGTTTGGAAGCGCAACAAGTGACGATACAGCCATCCGCTCACAGGATTGAGTCGATACAGGACAATCTGCGGCACATCCAGCAACGCAGCTTCTAGGTTGGCGGTGCCTGACTTGCCGATCGCTAAATCGGCTGCGGCCAATGCACCTTGGGATTGCTCGGTTAGGGTTGCTTGTAAACCTAGCTGGTCAATGGTGGCTTGCAATGTAGGACGAAACGATGCATTGGCAACAGGAATCCAATAATGCACCGTTGGAATCTGATCTTGGATCAGGCGCGCGGCCTGGGCCAGTGTTGGCCAAATATGGCGCAGTTCCTGTTGGCGTGAAGCCGGTAAAAGGGCGATCGCCATCTGGCTCTCAGGAATATGGAGTTGCCGCCGTGCTTCAGGCCGACGGGGAACATCCGCGAGGGTGTCGATAAACGGGTGCCCTACCCAGGTTACGGTTGCACCGTGGGTTTTGTAGTACTCAGCCTCCTGTGGAAAAATGGCGAGCACTTCATCGGTGTTCTGCACCACAGTCCGCGTTGGGCCACCACTCCAAGCCCACACCCATTCTTGGGGTGCAATGTAGTACAGCACAGGAATATGGCTATATTTGCGCTTTAGGTAAGCGGCTAAGGAGAGATTAAATCCAGGGCAGTCAATCAGGATCGCGACATCTGGTGGAGTCGTTTGTAAGTGCCGCTCCAGATGTTGGCGGATAAACCACGCCTGACGCACGTAGGGCAGCGCTTCTAAGACGCCGATGGCTCCGAGTTGTGTAGTGTTTGCCAGTAAAGTTGCCCCTTGGGCCTGCATTTGGGCACCCCCAAGGGCATCGATATGCAGCGACCAGCCTTCTTGGTCTGCCTTTTGCCGCAGCGCCCGAATCAGCAAACTGCCCTGTAAATCTCCTGACACTTCGCCTGCACTAATCAGCAGCCGGAATGATTTAGTCATCAGACTTGCGACCACGGCCTGAAATTGCACCGCGTCGTCCCGATTGCTGGGCCTGATGCAAAAACTGAGTCAGTTGGGTGACGGCGTCAGTGGTTTCGTGGTCGGTTAATTGGGCCAAGGCTTGAGCAAAGGAAATATGCGTTTGGCGATACAGTAGTTGATAGGCCTGCTTCAAGTCTTTCAGCACGTCGCTGTTGGCCTCGATGCCGCTGCGGCGTAACCCGACAACATTGAGTCCTCGCACACGGGCGGGATTGCCCTCGATGAGCATAAAGGGTGGCACATCTCGGCTAATGCGGCTCATTCCGCCCACCATCGCCAACTGTCCAATGCGTACCCGTTGATGGACACCCGTCATGCCACCAATCACCACCTTCGATTCCACATGAACGTAGCCGCCCAATCCGACTGTATTGGCTAAGGTGACACCATCTTCGATACAGCAGTTGTGGGCAATGTGGACGCCCGTCATCAGAAAATTATCGCTACCCACACGGGTGACGGCATCCGCTTGAGTGGCCCGATGAATTGTGACATATTCGCGGATTTGATTGCGATCGCCAATTTCTACCCTTGATTGTGCCCCTTTATAAGACACATCTTGAGGTTCTAACCCAATGGCTGCACCAGGAAAAAGGAGATTATCCTCGCCAATAGTCACCCAGCCATCTATCACCACATGAGCCCCAATCCGAGTACGGGCACCCACGCTGACAAATTCGCCAACAACCGCGTAAGGGCCTACCTCAACGGTGTCTGCCAATTGTGCCTTGGGATGAACCACTGCGGTGGGATGAATGCGTTGCGTCATCACAGTTGTAGCAAGCGCCGCCTCAAGCCCTTAGTCAACCAGTGAAAACATCAACTCACCTTCAGAGACCAACTGGCCGTTCACCTCAGCACGGGCCTGCATTTTGCCAAACCGACGCTGCTTAATGCACAGTAACTCAACCGTCATCACCAACTGATCGCCTGGTACGACGGGTCTGCGGAACCGCACTTTGTCAATTCCAGCAAATAAAGAAAGCTTGTCTTTTAGATCGGCCATTTGCAACAGCACAATGCCCCCAACCTGCGCCATCGCTTCCACAATCAAAACGCCAGGCATAATCGGGCGTCCTGGAAAATGTCCTTGGAAGAAAGGTTCATTGACGGTGACATTTTTTAGGCCGACGGCTCGCTCTCCAGGGACATTCTCAATGATGCGATCCACCAGTAAAAACGGATAGCGGTGTGGCAACAGCGCTTGAATCTGCTCAATCGCTAAGGTCGTGGGGACCGTAGGTTCTTCAGTCGATTGAGGGGTGGGAACTGAAGCCGGAGTTGAGGTCAGCGTTGGCATAGTTGATGTCAGAATAAACGGGCGGCAGAACCTGAAAAACAGGGAGTGCTAAAACAATGTTCTAGCTGTGGGTAGAGTTGCCTTGTGCAAGGCGCGAAACAAGATCCGTGTGCAGCGTATGACTGGCTTTATACGCCAAAATGTGAGCCTTAGGCAGCGCACCCAGTAAGCTTAAGTCTCCAATTAAGTCCAGCAGTTTATGGCGAACTGGCTCGTTGGAGAATCGCAAGGGCGGGTTGAGCCATCCTTGAGGACCGCAAACCAGGGCATTTTCTAGACTACCACCTTTGATAAGTCCGCTGGCACGCAATTTCTCAACTTCGTCGGCAAAACCGAAGGTTCGGGCTGGGGCAATGCAAGCCGCAAACTCTTCTATATGGATGCTGCACCATTGTCGTCCGATAGCAGGGTTCGCAAAATCGATGCCGTAGGTTAAACAAAGGTGGTCTGCGGGCACGGCTGCAACAAAGGCATCGCCTTTTTGCACAACGATTGGTGCATGGAGGGTATAGGTGGGTTTGAGGGAGGTTTGCTCTGTCCAACCCACGTCTAGAATGGCTTGGGTCCACGGCAACGCCGACCCATCGAGCAGGGGTACCTCTGGCCCGTCGAGTTCAATTCGGGCGTTATCTATCCCCAAGGCGGCTAAGGCTGCGAGTAGGTGTTCCACGGTGCGCACCGTTGCTTGATCGGCCTTTAATTCTGTAGATAAAACAGTTTGGTGCAGCGTTGCAATCTGGGCTGGAATTTCTGGAGGGGTTTGT
>DATNQK010000379.1:0-1543 GCA_036704065.1 Stenomitos sp. | reverse complement strand
GTTGAGCTGCGTTATTTGCGCGATCGCATTAGTGTGCCTCGGGATATGTCGATTTATGCGGCAAAACGCTTACGAGAAGCCCTTGAAGCAACCGCAGCCTTGGCAGGCGATCGCCAAGGCCCACCCATCCCTGTGCGCCACCGTCGCGATCAAGACCCTGCTAACTTTGTCACAGCGTAGCCCTGAACGGATAGGTCTTTTTTAGACTAAACCCCAGATATAAGCTTGTTTTAAAAAAGGGCTGGTTTCCCAGCCCTTTTTGTTGACGTTGCTAGCCCTTGTTTCTAAAGGAAATAGCTTATTTCCGATTTGTTGGTTAAGCCAGTTTACGTTGGAGAAGACGCTGAACTAAAGTAAGCGCCAACACATCAAACCCCACTAGTAATAGCAGTGTTGCACCTAGGGAGACGTTTCCCCAAGGCGCTTGCATCACTGTACTAGTCAAACTCCAGTCGGGGTGCAGATACATATAGCGGATGGGTTCAATGGCAAAGCTCAAAGGATTTAAACTGGCTACTACCTTAAGCCAAGTCGGCATGAAACTGAGGGGCACTAGCGCTGTACTGGCAAACAACAGCGGCAAGTTGGTGACAAAAATGACTGCAATCAGTTCAATATGTCCTGGTAAGGCGAAAGTTAGGCCCAAGCTTAGTGCCGTTACACCCAAGACCAACAGCAAGACAATCAGGATGACTAAGCCCAAGCCTGGTAGGTTAGGAAATCCTGAACCCAATGTATAGCTGAGGCCCATAATTGCAGCCGTTTGGATCAAGCTGAGGGTTGTAATAAACAGGGCAGAGGCCAAGACAATGGAGAACCGAGACGCCAAGGGGGCCACCAATAGCCGATTCAAAAATCCAAACTCGCGGTCGAACATGACGGGCAAGCCTGCATTTAAAGCCCCACTAAAAGCAGTAAATACAATCACCCCAGCGCACAGAAATTGCCCATAGCTTTGGCTGACGCCAAACATTCCCTGCGGCACGTTCTTAAAGAGTGCGCCAAACAGTACAAGCCAAATCAGTGGCTGCACAATTCCAGCTACAAGGGTAGAAGGTCGGCGTTGCAGTTGAATAAACAGCCGACGCGCCAATGCTAGCGTTTCTTGCACAAATTCAGGCGAGATGAGGCTGGGCGGATCGGGTTGTGTGGCGATCGCCGTCTTAACGCTTGAGGGCGTTGCAGATTGAGGGTGAACAGAAGTACGAGTCATGGGTAAAAATCCAATGCGGACAAAACATGGAAACTCAAGGCTGGGTGAAGAGGCGGCAGGCCTCAAAGCCAGAGGCCACTAGCGCATACTTTGCTTACGTTCGGTTTTGAGATCGCGCTGGCTTGCCGCTGCCATATCGGCATCTAGGAGTGTGCGGCCCGTAGCCGATAGGTACACATCGTCCAAACTTGGTCGCGACTGGGCGATGCCAAAAATTGTAAAGTTGGCAGCCTTCATTGCCGTTTGTAGCTCCGACAGCGCATCGCTATGGGGAGCTACAACCAAGTTCAACGCATTTCCTTGATCGCGATTGATGATTACATCCTGCAC
>DATNQK010000378.1:0-21432 GCA_036704065.1 Stenomitos sp. | reverse complement strand
TGCCGCGATGGGGAGCGAAACGAGCAACAACTAACACTCGCTCAAAGTCTTGGAGGACGACCACATCTTTCCAGCCTGTTTCGTAAGGTAATGGCGGTAAGCCGTTACGGCTAATAATTTGAAAATCGATGAGGTGAATGTGAACGGGATGGGTCCATCCCCCCATGTTTCTCAATTCCCAGATTTCGGTGTCGCAAAGATTGAGTTCTGCTGCCACGAAATTGCGGTTCCACGTTCTGTTATTAATGGTCCACTGTGTACTCAGTCCAGCGATGCCGCGCCCAAACTGAAAGACTCGGGTTGGTCGAATGGCGGCTTGAATCAAGGCGCTTTGCTGCGTAAGGATGCCAAGGTTATCCGGCAGGTCGAGAGGATCTGCAACGGGGTCATCTTCCAGATCGAATCGCATGACCACGGGGCTATTAGCCCCTAAATTTCCGCTAAATGGAAGATTACGGAGATAAACGTGCTTTACTCCTGGCAAAAACTGCGCAAAGTCAATCACAATACCGTATCGTTCTGCCACACCCATTCTTAAGGGATGGTCAGCCCCAAATCGCTCTACTTTTTTCTCTAATAAGCCTGCATCACTGCCAACCACAAAGAATTTGGCAGGGTCGCCTGTTTGAGTTGAATGTTTTTCTGCACTGGGAAATTGCTCGGGTTCGGTACTGAGGGTGAGCTGAAACGTTCGAGAGGTGGATGCATTGAGCAATCGGAAAAAATACTTGCGTCGTTTTACTTTTAAGTAGGGCCAGGGTTTGCCATTGACAAGCAAAATATCGGCGTAGACCCCTTTTTCGCGACGATTATTAAAGACGAGCTGCCATCCTTTATCGTTATGCTTCAGGGTTTTGTCCATCAAGATGAGTGGAATTTCAAATTCGCTACTGGGTAGAGGGATAGTTTGGGGTTGGCCACAAAAATCCTCTCTTGCGTATTCCACGATGTACATGCCCGCAAGTCCCATATAGACGTTGCGCGAGGTTCGATGCACGGCGTGGTCATGGTACCAAAGGATAGAGGCTCGGTTATTGGGATAGTAGTAATCTTTGTACTCTCCGGGCTGTGTTAGGTCTTCGGCATAACCGTCATATTGCGGTAGGGAGGCCATTCCATGCAGGTGTACGGAGGTACAAATGGGATCTTCGTTTTGATCAACTCCAAGCTGATTGATAAAGCGCAGACATGACTGGCGATTTTTCGGTTGGCGAATTAATGGGCCAGGGATGCTGCCGTTATAGGTCCAAAACTGAGCGGCGATCGCAGGTTGGCCATTTTGCGCAGGCACAATTTCCAGAGTGCGCTGCTGCATCACAATCTCGTAGTAGTCGGTATTGTTGACTACCTTGGTGGGTTTCAGGGCAGTTGGAATGGGTAGGGGTTGCTGGAAGCGAGGAATCGAGGGACTGTTTGGACTTGAAAGTGGGCTAGACGATTCAGGAGAATGAGTACACAGGGGGCGATCGCAAGACAGAATTTCATCTGCTTGAGCCGATTCTGGCCATACCAAGGACGGGACGATTGTTCCAGCACTGGCTAATCCCAACTTTAAAGCTGCGCGCCGCGTGATTTTCATCGTTAGAGCCCTCCTCGGTTAGTGGCTATGCTCATAGAGTTTTTCATGGACTTATTGTCTCAGTTGCATCAATTTTGCACTCTGCAAAGGATGCGCAGTGAGACCAAAATATAAGTATGTATAAACAATATAAAGCGAGCCTCTGCCGCGCTAAAATTCGGAAACTTAATTTAATTTCTTTTGTGCAATTTGTATCAATATTGCAATCGATAGAAAAGTAACTGTTCCAGTGATCGTTTGCTATAGCATAAAGGAGAGCTGCTAGGTCAGCTGCAATCAGTTGAATGGATAAGAACTATGCCGAAATATGTGATGTGGGGACAGTATTGCGAAGATGTACTCGAAAAGCGATCGCCCTATCGTCAAGCCCACCTTGATGGCTTAGCACAGCAGAAAGAAGCTGGCACCTTAATTACGCTAGGCCCCACACAAGATCTCAAACACGTCTTTGGTATCTACGAGGCCGAAAGCGAAAGCATCGTCCGCAATCTTATTGAATCGGACCCCTATTGGCAGCATCAAATTTGGACTGCCTATGAAGTTCATGAATGGATTCAGGCGATTTAGAGCTTATTGCAATGTCTTCAGTAGGGGCAGCAAGAGCGTGACATAAAAATAGACGAGAGGGCCGGTAAAAACATAGCTATCGGCTCGGTCAAGAATTCCGCCATGTCCAGGAATCAACTGCCCCGAATCCTTCACACCTGCATCTCGTTTCATCATCGATTCAGTGAGGTCGCCCAACACACTGGTAACGCCAACCAAAACGCCTAGCATTGAACCACTCAAAATCCAATAGGGCCAATTCAGAAGTCCTGCCCCCAGGCAACCGACTCCCATACTGCCTAGAACCCCAAACAATGCACCTTCAACCGTTTTCTTAGGGCTAATGTCTGAAAGGCGAGTTTTGCCAAATAACCGACCGATTGTATAAGCGCCAATATCAGCTGCCCAGATGCACAAGAACGCCATGAGCGTCACAGTCAAGCCCAATGGCACTTGTGTGAGCGGCATCCAATGCGAGGGCCAGTATCCACCGAATGGTAAGTGACTAACTTGGGTACTCTCTAATAGTCTGAGTCTAATCCAGTAACTCGGGAGGTAGCCTGCATATAATAGTCCCAAGACAGAACTGGCAATTCCTGCAATCGTCGAGTGCTTAGGCAAAAAAATCGGATAAAAACAAATCATCGTCGCGGCAATGGGCAGCACCGCTTCTGCCAGACCTGGAGTCTCTAGGTAAGCTGAAGCAGTTGAAAGTGCCAGCATTACCTGGCTTACGAGAATCGTTGTTTTGTTGGCTGGGGTGATTCCTTTAACCTTCACCAAGTTAAAGTATTCAACTTGGCCCAGGTAAACTAACGCAGATAAGCCTAAGGTAAAATACCACCCCCCTAACACTGTGACGACCAGTGCTAGAGCAATTGCCACAATTCCGCTACCAATCCGTACCCAAAGCATACCGATGTATTTGTTTTGTCTGCAGTCGAATCGTACCTAGACTAACTGCAAACTTTTACTAAACTTGCAGCGCTGAGCGTGTAAACCATGAACATAACATGTTGCAGCCATGCAAGGATATGGCTATAGAACAAGCATCTGTATGTATATTTGCTTGTGTGTCATAAATTGTAGAGAAGATTGATGCGCCAGTGTGATGGATGAGATGAAAAGTCCTAGGTTTTATCGGTGGCAGATCTTATCCTAGAGATTTAGTCTTGACGATAGAAAAAACTTATATTTGCTTTAAAAATATATAGATATGACATCTTGCTTCTTAGAAGAGGGTTAAATAAATCATTGGCGAATGCGTTAAAGTTTATTAGGGAAAGATTTGTTGATTGGTTCGATAGCTTAAAAGTTAGCGTCTTTTATTTTCTCAGCTCAACTTAGTTCCCAGGCTACCTATGATTAAAGATTCTATTTGCATTATTAAATTGTCAGGTATTTTTGATGGCACGAAAGCAAACACATTTCATGGCGATGTTCGTCGGGCCTTAAATGAAGGTGCGGATATTATTCTGGCCGATTGCCAAGAGCTTGGGTTCATGGATAGTTCTGGTTTGGGTGCCATGATTGTGGCCTTGAAAATGATCCGTGCTGCTGGGAAACGCTTTTGTTTATGTGCAATTAATAAGCAAGTTTCTATGCTTTTTGATTTGACCGATACGCGTCGAGTGTTTGAGATTTTTGACACTCAAGATGAATTTAATGCGCAGATGTCGCAAAATCTGCGGTCTTAGCCTCAAAAAAGCGAACCTTAATTAAAGAAAAGTCATCCAAGAAGGATTGGGTGCCAGCGTTGTCTTGAATCTGTTGGATTAATTCTTCTAGGTTCCAGTGATGGTGCTTAGGTGTGGTTTGCAGAAGTGCTTGGAACGCGTTTAAGCCCCAAATGACACCAGGCTCTTGGTAAACTTCGTAAACACCGTCACTATACAAGTAAAGGGTACTATCGCTGTCAATAGAGCAGTGAGCGGTAGCGTATTGTTCGTCAGGAAATAACCCAATCGGGAATCCTGGCGTTTTTAGCATGGTGCATTGGTTGGCAGGGCTCCAGAGCATGGCAGGTGGATGTCCGGCACTGGCAAATCTTAAATGGCGCGTCGAGCAGTGATAGACGCCGTACCAAATGGAGAAGTATTTATTACTATGGTTCGACATTTGAAACCCTCGGTTGAGGGCTGTTAAGACTTCGGCAGGCTCGGTATAGTTCACCCCAGACAACGACTGCGATCGCAAGAGGTTAAGAATGGAAACCGAGGGCAATGCTGCCCCTAATCCATGCCCTGCAACATCTAATAAATACAGGACAAGCGTATCGGCATCTAGCCAGAAATAATCGAAACTGTCTCCGCCCAGTTGACGAGAGGGCAGAAACAACGACTCAATTTTTAAGGGGCTGCGCATCGGTTCTGGCAGAATAGAGCGCACATAACTCGCGGCTTCTGCGAGTTCGTTTTCTAGCACCTGCTTTTGCTGTTGCAAATCCTGATTGAGTTGGTAGAGTCGGAGGCCAGCCCTAACCCGAGCTGTCAACTCATTCATATCAATGGGTTTAGCTAGAAACTCGTCCGCACCGGCATTGAGCCCTTCAATGCGATCTTCAAGTTCAACCCGCGAAGTCAACAGCACAAAAAATGTCGTGCATAATTGCTCGTGTTTTTTAACAAACCGACAAACCTCTAGCCCATCGGTAATAGGCATCAACCAATCGCAGATGATGAGCGCTGGCATTATTTGGGCCGCCTTAGCGATCCCCTCTTGCCCGTCTTGTGCTGTCTCAACGCTATATCCTTGCTGTTCTAGAATGCGCCGCAGCATCAGCTTGGTTACTGGGTCATCGTCGATAATTAAAATAGAGTACATAAAGCTGAAGTTGAGGGCTGTCGATGTGGCGATAGACGGAGGCTAAGCATTATTAATACCTTAGAATGCTTAACCTCTAGGCATTTATCCTTGCGATTCCCTATTTTAGGGGACTATTTTTTGAAGAAAGACTTTAAAAAACAAGTTTAGACCTTGCAAAAGTGTGCTAGAGCATCAGGATTGGGTAGACTTCCAACATACCCCACAAAAAATCTATCAGTCGATTACACAGCAGTGTATGTAGTATAAGTCGAAAGGGGGGGGAGATAACTGTGGGCTGTCGTGCCAATCTCAACCGCGAGCGACCCGTGCAGCAAACTAAACGTATTCATGTTCATACTGATCTTGATGAGCTACCTCGCGTTCTAGAGTGGTTTCAGGGCTTATCGCAAGCCTCTGTGACTACAGAAGATTGGATGCAGTGCCAAATCGCTTTGGCTGAAGGTTTTGTCAATGCGGTGAAGCATGCCCATCAAGCACTGCCTTCTCAAACCCTGATTGAGATAGATTTAGATTTTTTCCCAAATCATATCGAAATGCGCATATGGGATCACGGTCCCCCATTCGAATTGATGGATAATATCAATGCATACACTGCTCGGATTCAAGATGAGGCTACGTCTGGTCGGGGCTTAATGCTACTGCAAAAAATTGCGAATGAATTGGACTATGTTCGGGTAGATAAACATCGCAATTGTTTATTGCTCATTAAGCGACGATCTTAATTGCGTTAACGACGAAACCAGCAAATGTGCAGGTTCGCTTTTGCTCAGCGCTAGGCTGAAGCGTGCCGTATTGGGCAGTTTGCTAGGTACGGCATAATAGAGCTGTATCCTCTTGGATGCCTTACCGTCATGGACTCCACTCTCAAAAAGTGGAGTAGGTGGCGCAATTGCCTACCAGTTATGGCTTTGGGCACTCTAGACCTTCACCACACGAGTTAACACCTGGCATGACAGATATTACACCTGTTGCAAATTCCCCCTCAACGGCGATGTCAAATGAAAAGAGGGGCATTCCTGTCACTATCATCACGGGCTTCTTAGGCAGCGGCAAGACAACCCTACTCAACCATGTTCTCAGCAATCAAGAAGGGCTGAAAACAGCAGTTCTGGTCAATGAGTTTGGCGAAATTGGAATTGATAATGATCTGCTCATCACCACGGGCGAAGATATGGTGGAGCTGAGCAATGGCTGTATTTGCTGCACCATCAATAATGATTTAGTAGACGCAGTCTACAAAGTGTTAGAACGCCCCGAAAAAGTGGATTATTTAGTGGTAGAAACCACGGGGTTGGCAGATCCACTTCCTGTGGCGTTGACTTTCTTAGGAACCGATCTCCGCGATCTAACGCGATTAGATTCGATTGTAACGGTGGTGGATGCTGAAAATTTTAGTCTTGATTTATTTAATAGTCAGGCAGCAGAAAATCAAATCGCCTATGCGGATATTATTTTGCTCAACAAAGCTGATTTGGTAGACGAGGCTGATTTAGATTTGTTAGAAGTGCGGTTGAGGGATATGCGGCCAGGGGCACGCCTGTTACGCAGCGTTAAGGGTCAGGTTCCGCTCCCTCTGCTCTTGAGTGTGGGGTTATTTGAAACGGATCGATATTTTGAATCTAAAGAGAGCCAATCTCATGCGGATCATGACCACGGTCATCATGATCACGCCCATGACCATCATGCTCGCGATCATCATGCCCATGACCACCACGATCACAGCGGCTGCGATCATGAGCATGGACACTGCGATCATGATCACAATCATGATCATGGACACAGCAACCATTTAGAAGTGGATGGGTTCACGTCCCTTTCGTTTGAAAGCGATCGCCCGTTTTCGGTTCGCAAGTTTCAGCATTTCTTAGATGAGCAGATGCCTGCCAATGTCTTCCGAGCTAAGGGCATTCTCTGGTTCGACGAAAGTCCGAAGCGCCATGTGTTTCACCTGAGCGGGAAGCGCTTTTCCTTAGACGATGAAGATTGGAAAGGTGAACCCAAAAATCAACTCGTGCTGATTGGTCAAAATTTAGACCACCAAAAGCTGCGATCGCAGATTGAAAGTTGCCTGACGGTTCATTCCACAAGTCGAGGCAAAGGGTTTGGGAAGTCTGCCGAGCAACGACGCTAACGTTGTTTCTCAGTTGATCAGAGATTTCTAAAGCGAGTATTTAGGAATTCAGCTAAACGGGGGGTCAATGCCCCCCTGTTTTGTTTCTGTATGGGTTGGCTGGATTCTGATGCAAAGGTGCATGCGCATACAGGTAGCCTAACCCGTGGTGGATTGTGGTAACGCGATGGAATGGGCCTGATAGGGCTACGACTGATCAGACAATCTCTTATTGTGCCCAAAAGCATGAACAAACTTTCATCCATGCAACTTGCAAATGGATCAATGCAGTTATAATACCCCTAGAAACAAAACCGATTAGGGAAGCCCCCTAACGCACGATTGACTCACTACAGTACGTGAAAATCGTTAGGAGGCTTACCCAGGAAGGTTCTGTATAGTGTGAAGCGAAATAGAAGGTTAGGAATAAAATGAGAGGTCATATCCGACCATCTGTATGGTGGCATATGACCTCTTGAATGCCTGTGATCTAAATCACAAGAAGATGAAAACTTAGGATTTTGTTCAGAACTTTATCCTTGCAGTTTTTGATTCAGCAATTGGTTGGCCAGTTTAGGGTCGGCTCGTCCCCCTGTTTTCTTCATCAACTGACCGACGAAAAAGCCTTGGAGCTTGGTTTTGCCGCTGCGGTACTGTGTCAGTTCGTTGGGGTGGGCAGCCAATACCTCGTCAATCAGTGCTTCTAACGCTGATGTGTCAGAAATCTGCGTTAGACCCTTGGCTTCAACGAGGGCCATCGGAGAGCCACCTTGTACCAAGAGCTCTGGCAGGAGTTCTTTGGCAATTTTAGAGCTGATGGTGGCATCTTCGATCAGGCGAATCAGTTCCGCAAGGGCAACGGGCGTCAACGCAATGTCGCGAATGTCTCGCTTTTCGCTCTTGAGATACCCTGTAATGTCGCCCATAATCCAGTTGGCGGCAGGCTTGGCTGGGCCACCAGCGGCAAGGGTCGCCTCGAAGTATTCGGCGATCGCACGGTCGTCCGTCAAAATTCGAGCATCGTAAGCCGACAACCCAAATTCGGTTTCATAGCGATGTCGCTTTTGTGCAGGTAGTTCTGGCAATTGTGATCGCCACTGCGCCAGTTGTGCTGCCGGTACTTCGATGGGGGTTAAGTCTGGTTCAGGGAAATAGCGATAATCGCTGGCACCTTCTTTGGTACGCATACTGATGGTGCGTTGCGACCCTTCTTCCCACAAACGGGTTTCTTGAACAATTCTGCCGCCCGATTCCAAGACCTCGATTTGCCGTTCGATTTCGTAGTCGATGGCACGCCCAATGGCGTTGAAGGAGTTCATGTTTTTGATTTCGACTTTAGTGCCGAATTTTTCTTGGCCCACAGGCCGCACAGAAATATTCACGTCGCAGCGCAGCGATCCTTCTTGCATGTTGCCGTCGCAGACCCCTAAGTAGCGAAGGATGCGTCGCAACTCTTGGGCATATTCTGCGGCCTCTTGACCGGAACGAATGTCAGGTTCCGACACAATTTCTGCCAAGGGAACGCCAGTGCGGTTGTAATCTACCAGCGAAAAACTAGATCCAGAGAGGCGATCGCTGCCGCCGTGGACAAGCTTGCCTGCATCTTCTTCCATGTGCAGACGCGTAATACCGATGCGTTTGCGCTCCGGTTGCCCTTGCTCATTCACCAGTTCAATTTCTAGCCAGCCGTGTTCTGCAATGGGTAAATCGTACTGAGAGACTTGGTAGTTTTTGGGCAAGTCGGGATAGAAATACTGCTTGCGGTCGAACTTGCTGTAGTCGGCAATTTTGCAGTTGAGAGCCAGCCCTGCTTTGACGGCATATTCTAATACGGTTTGATTTAGAACTGGCAAAACCCCAGGCATTCCCATACAAACGGGGCACACATTGTGGTTTGGCTCAGCGCCAAAGACAGTGGAACAAGTACAAAAAATTTTGGTTGCGGTGTTGAGTTGGCAATGGGTTTCTAGCCCAATAATTGCCTCATATTTAGTTTGGACGGGAGCCTCAGTAACCATGCCTTAACTGCTTTCCCTTGTGCACGAATCGAACTCTATTGTAGCGGCTTGTGCGGTCGTCCTTAATTGGCATGCTGCACAATCTTTTGCGCTAAGAGCTGTGCAATAAACGGGTTAAGGTTGGCTTGAAGCTGTGTTTTGGTTATGCCTTGCTGCTGGTTTAAAGTGGCGATCGCCTGGTCTAAACTACTTGATTGCAACAGTACATTCCAGTACTGTGCTGCTTTATCAGATAGCCCAAAGATTTCGCCTGTAGACAAATCACCAATCAAGATCTGATGGTGGAGGGTGCCATAAACGATGTTAGGCGTGGGTTGCAGCCATCCTTGGCAAGGGGGCTGGATTTGAATCGGCAGGGACGGTGCCCCCTGGGACAGACGATTTTTTAAGCAGAGCTGGGGCGGAACAATCTTCCAACTGGGTTCTAGGGTTTGTGTAGTAGGGTTCCACAGTAAATGATCGGGTTCGTTCCAATCAAAGGCAATGTAGTCCGGTAATCCCAACCAATAGCGATCGCCTGCTAATCGGGCTAAATTCTGGGCTTGCCATTCGTAATAGGCGTTGCCCAAAATCTGGGGGCCATGATCGTATAGGTCAATGCCGTTAATACACGCCAATAGTTGTGGTTCATGGGTACAAATGGCCGTACAAAGGTCAGGATGGGCATATAAGGGTGCCCCTATCAGTTGGTGCTGGGGAAACTGCTTGAGCACTCGCGAAAAGCGCGATCCGCTGAGGGCGCAATCGTCCACCATCACGAGGGGGATGTCTGGCGGGTAAGGCGGTTCCAATTGCAGGGGACGCAGATCTAACACATAGGCCAGCCAGCCCAACACAATCAGGCCACCTCTGGGTACGCCATAAAACCGGAATTCTCGCAGGGCCAAGGGGCCAAAGGTTTCGGTGAGCCGTTCCGCTAGCCGTTCACAGGTGGCAATGGCCTCCTTACGGTCGATGTATCGCAATCGCCGACAGGCTGCATTCACCGAGGCCCGTTGTAGGTTGATTTGAGCCTGCTGCTTTGGCGAGAAGGTTCCGAGCAGTGCCAAAACGGGTGATGGATCGGCCCGAACCACCAATATGCCTTGTGCCAAACCCTGCCACATGGGATGTAGGGCAACGGCTTGAGCCAGAGAATCTAGGGCAGAGGTGATGCTGTTGCACCCTAACTGTTGGGCATAGTGGGCGATCGCCTCAGGGGCCAGGGGGAAAGCGCAGCACCGATAAGACATAGGCTCTTATCAGTGATCGCTGAGATCGGTGCAGGGTTGGAGAATAGACAGGTGCGCTTCAATAAAGGCAACCAATTGCGGCAGTTGATCTAGTGATCGCGGTCGTTTGAGATATGCCATCGGCACCGCATTGGCGAGTTGACTGCATTGCCGGAAATGCTGAATCTGAAAATTAGGGTCGGCCAAGGTTTTGGTGGCGCGTGAGTGTTGGATTAATTCTGTAAAGGCTTGGGGACGAGATAAAGGCTCAATGCCATTGCATTCGCCAATGCGTAAGACATAGCACTGTTTCAAGGTTACCGGACAGGCCTCGAATTGACGGTCTAAACGCTGAATTTGCTTGTGGCTTAGAGAATAGAGCAATGATGTGCGCGAGGATGGGGAACCCATGGCAGCGGCAGCATCGGGGAGTAATCTCACTTCGGGAAAGCTGGGAATGACGAGCGGTGCAGATCCGTTCAATTGAATCGCCATCACATCGTCGGTGACTAAACGATAGCCATGAGCGTGAAATGCCGAAGCTAAGGTCGATTTGCCCCACCCCGAGCCGCCCAAAAATGCGATCGCAATATCATCTTTTGCCACGCAACTGGCATGAACCACCAATAGTCCACGTTGGCGTAAGATCACCCCCATGGCTGCCCCTAAGATATAGCCTCGCAAGAACTGTGGGTCCGTATCGCTCGGTGCGTCAATCACAATTTCTCGGCCGTCTCGGATCAGCAACCGAATGTCGGGTGACACTTGGGCAAAGATAACTTGTCCTTTTTCCTGTTGGAACGCATCGGGTTCTAGCAGGTCGCAGCGAACCACAACATCAGGCTGATCGGTGTCGCTGCTGTTAGGAAGAAGGGGTAGTTCTGAGTGAACTACTAAGCCATAGGCGAAAGATGTATGCATCTTGATCTAAACGACCAAACTGTTCCAGACAGTAATCAGACAATGCACCAAAGTCAAGCCTCTTTGCATGTACAGATGGGCAGTTTATCGGTCGTGGTAGGAATGGATATTACAAATTGCGTAGCCTGCACCGTAAGTATGCCCAGAGATGCAGACTCTATTTATTGAGAATGCCCTAGTTTGACTTAAAGTTGGCGTTATGTCGCTAAATTGGGCTTAGTTCCAGTTGCCGACGACGGTATACCCCGACCAGAAATAGGGGTGTGTTAAGGAACTTGCCGATGGCTCTGCGGTGGCCCCCAGCGGAATTGGTGCATGATTGGGAAACGTTAACTGGCCATTTTGTAAACGGGTTTCTCCATGCAACATATTTAACTGAGCTTGGCGGAGAGCCTCTGCTTTGGTGGGAGACATTTTCAGTGCATCATAGAATCCCGTCATGAGTCCTAAACTGCCGGTATCGTTGACCGACCACAGACTGGCGATCGCAGCGGGAACCCCTGCATTGAGCGCAGTGCCTGCAAATCCGAGTTCAGCATCTTTATTGCCTAAGGCCGTTTGACAAGCACTCAGCACTAAAAGTTGCAGGGATGGGAGATTGTTCCACTGTAAGTCTTTTGATAAATGTCGCACTTGCGAGAGAGTGAGGCGACTTTGCCAAAACTGAATAAAGGAATTATCTGCTTGACCCGAGTTAAACACCGCATGGGTGGCCAAGTGCAGCACGCCAAAGCGCTGTTGTGAATACAGATCTTTCAGGTTGTCTAGGGTGGAGGCTTCGTCGAGGGTATGACGGCTGGGGCCCGACCAAAGCTGCCCTGAGATTGCCGAGATCTCGGTTGAGACGGCAGGCAAAGGAGACATCCCATCGGTACTTTTGGTAATGCCCATTGCCAGTAAGGGTTGCTGGTTCAGCGCTAGCGATCGCCCACTGTCGGTCAAGCCAAAGCTGGGAATGAGGGCGCTGCTGTATTGTTCAACTAAAAAGTGGTTGCCATCATTGAGGGCTGCGACAGGAATGGTTCGCAACCCATCATCCATCGAAAACAGCAGCGTATCGATTTTTTGGGATGCAAGCTGCGGTTCTAGCGGTGCGACCATCCAACGATAAAGTTGGGTTGCGGCATCACGATAGCGGCTAGAATCCAGCTCATCCGGGTTACTCACCGCCTTGCGAAACGCTTTAGCCATATCTACCACGGTTTCGCGAGAGACGTCCCCCAACACCTTGCGAATGACAGGGGGAGACTCCATTTGGGCCATCTGTGTGCCCCTGAGGTGGGCGGATGCCACGAGCAGTGGATGGGCGCGGTATCCGAGCTGCGTATTGGCAGGGGTGACAAGTAGTAGATGGGTTTGCTTTTTCAAGGCTACAGCATAGATCACCGCAGGACGTTTCCCTGTCTCTTGGGCGATTTGGCTAAGGCGGGTTGAGATTTGCGCTGCTGTGGGGGGGACTGTGTTGGTGGGCACCCCTAGATATGCACCAAACTCAGAAATTTGTAGTGCTTCAAACTCGCGCACCGCTTCTTCTGGAGAATCTTGAGCAAAGCGTTGCTCAAATGCTTCGCGAGGTGATAGGTCTTTGGGTTTGCGCGGAGAACTAGGATTA
Source organism: Stenomitos sp. (assembly GCA_036704065.1). Classification (GTDB taxonomy): domain Bacteria; phylum Cyanobacteriota; class Cyanobacteriia; order Thermosynechococcales; family Thermosynechococcaceae; genus JAAURS01. Next base: position 8,609 of record DATNQK010000378.1, on the reverse strand, counting down.
ATCAAGATGTCAAAAGACGGGAACCAAGACGAGCCGTTGCGGCCACCGCCATCTGAACTCGGTACGTCGTTAGCAGAAGGGCGCGTTTGCCTGCCCCCCTGTTGCTGCGACCCTGGAAAACCAATGCCGAAGCCAAACTGGGCTTGCGCAACCATGCTTCCCATTGCCCAGAACACTCCGGCAGAACACAGTACGATGATGGAACGTACGCGCATGGTATTGCCTCTATGGTGATTGACTAGATCTCTAGTCTATGAGGCTCTGTTTTTTGTGCCTGTGATGCGCGTCAAGGCCCTGGCAAATTTGCAACACAAATTTACGTAAAGTAATCCTTGGCTAGAAATAGTTGTGTTTAGGATGCTCATCTCGCTAAATATTTGCACCTGCTCACAAAGCCTGCTAAATTTCCTCGCAGGTGATGCTGTGCAGGAAATTTGCAATTGAAGCGCGCATTATCCTGTTTTGTTCATTGCCGTTCCGTCTGCGATCGCACGCTTTATGATGCTAGGTTTCAAACACTGGAAACGTTGGGCTCTCTTTGGTCTATTAGGGCTATGCCTGAGTTGGCTTGTCAGTTGCGGCAATAGTCCGCCCGATACCGGGAAAAGTCCGAATGCGAGCGGCAAAACGGAGATCGAGTTTTGGACGATGCAGTTGCAGCCCAAGTTTACGGACTATTTCAATACCCTAATCAAGTCCTTTGAGACAGAAAATCCAACCCTAGCGGTTCGTTGGGTGGATGTTCCTTGGACTGCGATGCAAAGCAAGATTCTGGCCGCAGTGTCGTCAAAAACGGCTCCAGATGTAGTGAACCTCAACCCCGATTTTGCGGCTCAGTTGGCAGGCCGCAATGCATGGCTCGAACTAGATGATAAAAAAGTAGAGCCCAAGGTACGGGAAGAATACTTATCCAACATCTGGAAAGCGAGTACCCTCAACGGAAAGAGCTTTGGGTTGCCTTGGTATCTCACCTCGCGCATTGCGATTTACAACAGCGACCTCTTCCAGAAAGCAGGCATTGCTGCACCGCCTAAAACCTATGCAGAATTAGCGGGCGTTGCCAGAGCCATTAAAGAGAAAACGGGTAAATATGCCTTTTTCATGACAGCCGTTCCTGGCGACTCAGGTGAAATTATGGAGTCGTTGGTGCAAATGGGTGTGAAGTTAATCGATGCCCAAGGTCGGGCTGCGTTCAATACGCCGGAGGGCAAGGCTGCATTCCAATACTGGGCAGATTTGTATAAGCAGGGTTTAATTCCACCTGAGGTCATGACTGAGGGGCATCGCCATGCCGTAGAACTGTATCAATCTGGACAAACGGCCCTCTTGTCCTCAAGCCCCGAATTCTTAGACACCATTGCTACTAATGCGCCGGATATTGCCAAGGTATCTGTTGCCGCGCCGCAAATTTCTGGATCGACGGGTAAGAAAAATGTGGCGGTGATGAATGTTGTGATTCCGAAGGATACGGATCAGCCAGATGCTGCAGTGAAGTTTGCCTTATTTTTAACCAATCCTAAGAACCAGCTCAGCTTTGCCAAGTCGGCCAATGTGTTGCCCTCAACCACCCAGTCTTTACAAGACCCGTACTTTAGCAAGCTGGAGTCTAATGCGAGTGCGAAGGACAAGGCTCGAATTGTCAGTGCGTCCCAAATGAAAGACGCAGAGGTTTTGATTCCAACACTCAAGGACATCAAATCGCTGCAAAAGGTTCTCTACGAGAATTTGCAGGCCGCGATGCTGAACCAAAAGACCCCTGAGCAGGCGCTTAAGGATGCTGAGCAGGCTTGGAATCAGGAATATGCAACGGCGACCTAGGTTAACTAAACAGTCGCGCTGGAGTTGGCGTTGATATGCGGTTGTTGTCATAGGCTGCATAGGAATCGTCTATCGCGCCAAAGCACGCAACCGCTGCAACAACCGTTTACAATGATTGCGGAACCCCTTCCTACAGAACAGCTATGTTATTGAAGTCCACCACGCGCCACATTCATATCTTCACGGCTGAAGTCGAAGACAATCAACTGGTGCCGAGCGACAGTGTCTTAACGCTAGATGTCGACCCCGACAATGAGCTGGAGTGGAATGAAGATGCGCTACAGCGGGTCTATCAAAAGTTCGATGAGCTCGTTGAAGACTATAGCGGAGAGGACCTCACGGATTACAATCTGCGCCGTATCGGGTCGGATTTAGAGCATTTTGTGCGATCGCTCTTACAAAAAGGGGTCATTGGCTATAACCTCAACAGCCGCGTGCGCAACTTCAGCATGGGCTTGCCACAGGTGGAGACAAAAGCCTAGGTAATGACCGAGCCTACCTATAATCCCTGGCACCATAAGCCTTGGTGGTGCCAGCCTTGGTCGATTATTTTAACGGCTATTACCCTGACGGGTGGCACCTGGGTCGTAACCCATCTGTGGTGGCTCACTGTCATCGTTGGTATTCCCCTGGGTTTGTGGATGAGTTTCTTTGTTTTTTTGTGGCCAAGTTTGATGCGTCAGGCTCTGGCGCAACAGTCGTCAGAGCCGCTCACCCCACCCAACTAGGGAGCGTGGGGTGAGTATTCAACAGTGGGTACGGACTGTTGGTTGATAGATATTTCTATTTCTTGCCTTATTGCCCCGTGATTGAGAGACCTTCTACCCAAATGTAAGGGCACACCCCTGATGGGATGCAATGGCTCTCAGGTTCTACGTAGAGGATAGATTTCAACACGTCTCTGAAATCCCCTGCGACCGTTGCTGAATCAATGCTGATCCGCTCTCCTTTGCTGATCAACCAGCCATCGAACGGCAGCGAGAAAGAACCTTGCAGAGATTTTACCCCTGCATGGAGTGCTTGCAGATCGTCAATCAAAACGACATTGTCGGCATCGGCTAGGTTGTAGGTTTGGGACGGTGCTGTGCCTTGCTCGACATGGTAAAAGTGAGGACTGACCGTAATTTTAGAGCCCATGTTGGCATGGCCTGTGGGTTGGGCATTCATCCGTTTGGCCGTTCCTGCGCTATGCAAGAACTGTTTTAGCACGCCATTTTCAATCAATGTGACGCGGCGTGTGGGTGTCCCTTCGCCATCAAACAAGGATTGGCTAATGTTGGCAGGGTGCAGAATATCGTCGCTCACCGACAGGAGGGGGGAGGCAATGCTCGTGCCGAGAGAATCAGGGGTTGAAAGGCTTTGCTTATCTAAAATGCTTTGGGCGTTAAATAGATTCGAGAAAGCACCTAACAGGCTCAAAAAGGCCTCTGGCGAAAAGACGACGGTATATTTGCCGGTCGCAATACTACGGTAGTCTAGATGGCTCACGGTTTTATCAATGGCTTCTTGAATACAGCCTTGAACATCTAATGCCTCTAGCTGGCGACTGATGCGCACGGCACCTGCACTGCGCGGTTTTTTGTCGGGTTGTTCGGTTTTGCTGTAGAGGTAGATGCTGCTGTAGGAGCGGTTTTCGTAGCGGGTTGCCCCTTGGCTATGGACGTAGAACCGTTCAATATCCCGTTGCGACAGCCCGTTGTACGGAACACCCACAATTGCGGGGTGGGCATCGATGAGCTTGCGTTCCGCACTAACCAAGCGATTGAGTAAGTCGGCAATGGGCGCTTGAGGGACAGGCTCCTCGGACGACTCTGGAAGGGACACAAGGGCTTCAGGGCTGAAGTCGGGTGCGTGCTCGGTAATGCCGAAAAAGCTGGCTTCGTGGGCGGTTTGCAGGGCGGTTTCCAGGCCTAGGGGATCGACATCGGTGGTGCTGGCAATGCCTACCTGCTGGTCGGCATTCCAGACGCGTACGGTAATGCTGGAGCGGTTAGAGGCTTTGACTTGCTTCGGTTTGCCTTGATCGACCTGCACATTAGACTCGTCTACGGTTGAGCCGGACAGATCAAATTTTTCGATGCCGAGCCGTTGCGCTTTCTCTTGGGCGATCGCAGCCAGTTCGCGGATATTCAGCACGCCTAACACTCCAGATAGTCAGTCTCTCTCTACTCTACTCAGTCTGTTGCCAAAGATGCACGCCTTGCGCCTGGGATAGCGCTAGAATTCGAGGAAAGGTTCAAACGTTGAATGCGACCACCATCCGGTAGAGATAAATTTGCTCTAAAGGTATGTGGACATTCGCGGGAACCAGTGCGTTGCAAACTGCCCTATGAGACTCAACCCTATTTTCCGAACTTTTCTTGTTGCAGTGCTAACCGTGAGCATTGTTGCGCTTTCGAGTGTGCTCTTTAGCCCCACTGCCCTGGCTGCTGTTCCGGTTCGCCTCTTTGATTTGTCCTATCAAGAGTGCCCTCCTGATGTAGCAGAAGGTGCTGTCACGAGCGGCGGTGTGACGGCTGCGGCCAACTGTTTTTTAATTACAGGCAAAGCCGAAAATAAATCGGGTAAGACGCTGCTCGATGCGGATGTCTTTGGCCGTGTGTACGATGCCAACCACAACTCAATTATGGAAAATCGTACGCGCTTGGGGGCTATCGAGGAAGTACAGCCTGGTATTTCCCCCTTTGAAATGCGGATTTCCGTTTCCAAAGACTACCCACCTCCTTTGGCGTTGGAACAATTTAAAGCCAGTGGGTTCAGCACCAAAGTGCGGTAACAGATTGGTTTGAGTTTTGGCTTTGTGTAGATTGCACCTCCTGAGAGCAAGGATGGATGTGATGTTGTTTTACGCAGGTTTTTAACAAAGCCAAAACTTTCAATAACTTCTAGAAATTTATGGCCCAATTCTGTCCTCACCCCTTCTAAGCTGGGAACGAAGCTCGTTTCTGAGCTTTGTGATGCAGAGTGCGATCGCGAGGGGCAAGGTCTATGCAGCTATTTGCCGATGCTAGTCAGCGCTTAGAAAAGTCGCTGCGCTATGTGGATTTGCCGGAAGATGCGTTGGAATATCTACGGCATCCCAAATCTTCCTTGGCGGTGTCGATTCCAGTCCGTATGGATGATGGTTCGCTACGCGTGTTTCAAGGCTATCGTGTGCGCTACGACGATACGCGTGGGCCAACCAAAGGTGGGGTGCGCTACCATCCCAATGTTTCCCAAGATGAAGTGCAGTCCCTGGCCTTCTGGATGACCTTCAAATGTGCGGTGCTCGACCTGCCCTTTGGTGGTGGGAAGGGTGGCATTACCCTCGATCCGAAGTTGCTATCAAAGCTGGAACTTGAACGGTTGAGTCGGGGGTATATAGATGCGATCGCCGACTTTATCGGCCCTGATGTAGATATTTTGGCTCCAGATGTTTATACCAACCCGATGATTATGGGTTGGATGATGGATCAGTACAACGTGATCCAACGCAAAATCAGCCGAGCCGTGGTGACGGGCAAACCCCTGGCGATGGGTGGTAGTGCCGGACGGGATACAGCCACAGGTTTGGGCGCGTTTATGGCCATTAATGCAATGGCACCCCGTTTAGGACTGGTTCCCTCTGGAACAACAGTTGCCATTCAAGGCTTTGGCAATGCGGGTAGCATACTGGCCCTATGGTTGGCTGAAGCGGGCTATCGTGTGGTTGCACTGAGCGACTCCCAAGGTGGTATTTATGGGCCGCATGGACTCGATATCGTTAACATCGTGCAGCAAAAAGAAGCCACGCGAAGCCTGAAGACCATTTACTGTGAGGGCAGCGTTTGTACGGTGCCAGATTACACGCCAATTTCCAATGCAGAGTTGTTAACGCTCAAGGTTGATATTCTGATTCCGGCGGCCTTAGAAAATCAGATTACAGAAGCCAACGCAGGCCAGATCCAGGCCAAATATATTTTTGAAGTTGCCAACGGCCCTGTGACCTCTGCGGCAGATGAAATTTTAGAGCGTAAGGGCGTCCTGGTTTTTCCTGATATTTTAGTCAACGCGGGTGGCGTAACGGTGAGTTACTTCGAGTGGGTGCAAAATCGCAGTGGTTTGTACTGGAGCGAGGCTCAAGTCTTTACCCGCTTGCAGGAACGGATGATTGCAGCCACGGATGCCCTATGGCACATCTCCCAACGTCTTGGGGTGTCCCTGCGAACGGCAGGGTATGTGTTAGCCCTAGAACGCATTGGCGAAGCAATTACCGCAAAGGGAACGCGTGATTACTATATGCGCCGCTAAAAAAAGCGTAAGGCTCATCAGGGATTTTGTACCCTGGAGAGCTTTACGCTGTAAATCCTAAATTTATTTAATGCAAGTCTTGAAAACAGATGTTAAAGGCTTGATTGCATTTTTTAGGAGGCTTAATTGGCAGATCGCACTTCAGCAAGACGAACTTTGCTAGCTAACCCAGTTGCCTGCAAAAGCTGAATCATCATCCAAGTGGTATCGATTTCCCACCACTGTAAGCCGTGTCTAGCCGAGTGGGGAAACGCATGGTGGTTATTATGCCAACCCTCGCCGTAGGTGACCAACGCAACCCACCAGCAATTTGTGGATCGGTCGCCCGACTCATGGGTGCGGTAGCCAAACTTATGGGTGGCGCTATTGACAAACCAAGTGCAGTGGTACACCAGCACTAATCTTACAAACACACCCCAAACGACAAAGGGCCAACCGCCGATTAAATAAAAGACGACGGCTAACGCGATTTGAATGCCTAGAAAGTACTTATCAAGGAACTGGTAGAACGGATCTTGGTTGATATCCTTCGTAAGCCGTGCCACTTCTGCTTTGGCGGAGACATCATGCAGCATCCATTCCATGTGGCTCCACCAAAACCCACGATTGGAATTGTGCTGATCGCCTTCTTGGTCTGAATACATGTGGTGGTTACGGTGTAAGCCAACCCACTCGACTACACCACCTTCGCAAGCCAGCGAACCTCAAAATGCAAAGAAGTACTCTAGCCACTTTGGCGTTTGAAAACTGCGATGGGTGAGCAAACGGTGCCAGCCGAGGGTGATCCCTAAGCCACCTGTAACCCAATGCATTACCAGCATGAGCGCTATTGCTGACCAGCTAAAATTGCTGGGAACAAGTGCAAATAGAGCGCCCACATGGATTGCCACCATGAATAAAATGATGGGCCATGCAAGAGGGGGTTTGGTAAAGGTTGTAGCAACAGTCATCCAAAGACCTTTCAGTAACAGTTGACAGGAAGAGCTTTATCTACGATAGCCTTAACCTCTGACCTCTGGGGGCAACTTGTCATTTTTAGACTTGACCTGCTGCGCCTGTATGGACTTTGTCTGTTCAGGCAACCTTTGGAATTAGCTTAGACATCGCAACGCAAATTAACGCAAATTTACGTTCTCGTCCAATAACTCGTATGCTCAGTGCAAATACACCGTTACAATTCGCAGAAAAAGAACTCTCACCTATCTTTTCTAAGATTGACGCTCAAGTCAAGGAAAACCTACATAAGGTTCTGAAGGCGTTTCGCGACCATCAGGTCGGCCCACACCATTTTTCAAGCGTGTCTGGATATGGTCATGATGATTTAGGTCGGCAGGTCCTCGACCGGGTCTTTGCGCAGGTGATGGGTGCTGAGGCCGCAGCCGTACGAGTTCAGTTTGTCTCGGGAACCCATGCGATCGCCTGTGCGTTGTTTGGGATCTTGCGTCCTGGGGATGAAATGTTGGCGGTGGCAGGTGCTCCCTACGACACCCTAGAAGAAGTGATCGGTCTGCGGGGCGAGGGACAAGGGTCTCTGGCTGACTTTGGCATTCGTTATCGCCAATTAGACCTCACACCTAACGGCGAAATTGATTGGGAGCAACTCGCTCAGGCTGTGCGCCCTGAAACCAAGCTCATCCATATCCAGCGCTCCTGTGGCTATGCGTGGCGCTCAAGTTTGAACCTGACAGAGATTGAAAAAATTGTGGCCATTGCCAAGGCTCAGAACCCCGATACAGTGTGTTTTGTTGATAACTGCTATGGCGAGTTTATCGAAACGCGCGAACCCACAGATGTCGGTGCTGATTTAATCGCTGGATCGCTCATTAAAAATCCAGGCGGAACGATCGCCACTGCTGGAGGCTACATTGCAGGCCGTGCCGATTTGGTAGAGGCTGCGTGCAACCGACTCACCAGCCCTGGAATTGGTAGCCACGGTGGCGCGACCTTCGAGCAGCATCGTCTCTTGTTTCAGGGGCTGTTCCTGGCCCCGCAGATGGTGGGGGAAGCCATGAAAGGATGCCACTTAACCGCCCATGTATTTCAGGCCTTAGGCTATCCGGTCAATCCGCTGCCAACTGAACCCCGAAGGGATGTTATCCAAGCCATTCGTCTGGGATCGCCGCAAAAACTGAAGGATTTTTGTCGAGCCATCCAGCAGCACTCGCCTGTGGGTGCGTACCTAGACCCTGTGCCTGGGGAAATGCCGGGCTACGAGAGCGAACTGGTAATGGCAGGGGGCACGTTCATTGATGGCAGTACCTCAGAGCTTTCTGCGGATGGCCCTTTACGAGAACCCTACATCGTCTTTTGCCAAGGCGGTACCCACTGGACCCATGTGGCGATCGCCCTAGAAGCGGCGCTAGAAGCGGTCGGGCCTGCGTAGGCGATCGGCGTCACTCAAAATGTCTGTATAGATCACTGAATTTGTCCAGCCGAATCACTGCCTTCAACGTTCAAATTTTGAACAATAAATGTATTCGCAATTTCAGCCGAGGGGTCATTTTAATGAATACAGATGTTGT